>NZ_JBWKZU010000086.1:0-15529 GCF_059424825.1 Acidovorax sp. GW101-11A03
GCCAGTACTTGATGAGCAGGTCGGCCCACGTGTTGATCATGCCCGTGCCGCCCACCACAACGGCCCACACCAGCGTGACGATGCCCAGCAGGTTGTGCAGGTCGAGCCACTTCACGCGCGTGGAGCGATCCCGCCGCACCTCGCCAAACGCCAGCTTGCGCATGAAGGGGGCATACAGCACCACGCCGGTGACGATAGCCACCAGCAGCAACAAGCCCATGAAGCCCAGAAACAGCTTGCCCGGCAGCCCCGCAAACAGGTCCACATGCAGGCGGAACATCACATGCATGAAGCCCTCGTCAAACCGTGGCTGCGCCAGCACCTGGGCCGTGCGCGCATCCACCGCCACCGACTTGAAATCGTCCGTGGGCGCCGGGGTGGGCGTGAGCGTGACGAACCAGACGTTGTCATCGTCCTCCGCGTGCGACGCGAACTGCACCACACGATCCGGGTGCAGCGCGTGTGCGGTGGCCAGCACCTTGTCGAGGCTGGCGCGCGGCGTGTTGGCGGGCATGGCGGGCGCCTCGACCTCGGTACCCAGCAGGTGGCCAATTTCGTGGTGAAAGATCAGCGGCAGGCCGGTGATGCACAGCAGCAGCATGAAGACGGTGCACACCAGGCTGGACCACTTGTGGGTCCAGCTCCAGCGGCGCAGGGCGGTGGGGCTCAGCATGGCATGGGGGCGGGTTGGCAAGGGCCGTCGGGCAGTCGCACCACCACCAGCGCCGCCCACGGCACGGGGCGCGCTGTCGCAACAGAGAAAGCGAAAAAGTGGTTCATCAAGCC
Source organism: Acidovorax sp. GW101-11A03 (assembly GCF_059424825.1). Taxonomy (NCBI): domain Bacteria; kingdom Pseudomonadati; phylum Pseudomonadota; class Betaproteobacteria; order Burkholderiales; family Comamonadaceae; genus Acidovorax; species Acidovorax sp. GW101-11A03. Next base: position 787 of record NZ_JBWKZU010000086.1, read on the forward strand.
AGACAACCCGGAAACATCGAAAGACGGTGGGTGCTGGCTGCAGCCGGGAGGCCTGTTCAAAAAGAGGCTCCGGGGGAGGGCTGTGGCTTGCGGAAACCTAATTTTACATTGCAAATGGGAATTGTTTTTATTCGTGACTGTGTGCGGGGTAGGGATGTTGGGAAAACGGCGCGGACTGCTGTTCGTCAGGCGTTTGGTCCAAGGGCTGACTTTGCGCGCCGGGGCTGTGGGTGCTGGGCGGGGGTTGAGCCTGCAGGCTATAGTGCTTTCGCCTCAACGCGCGGGTTTTTTGCAGGTATTCGCGCTTGCATATGAAATCAGTGCCTCGGCGTCAAACCCAAGCTGCGAACCACATTCAGGCGAGTTCCGTATCCAGCTTTTCGCGTGCGTCCCGAGGACAACATTGAGTACGGTTGCATGTTTCTAGTTACTGTGATCTGTATTGGGCTGAAAGACAGCGAGACAGCAGAGGCTGTTGCAGACATGCTGTCAGAGTTTGCGCACCGGCCTTGGCATCAATCCGTAAGCTGTGAGTGGCGCGCCGGTGTTTTACGGCTGAGCACGCAAAGTGAAGGTGATCCGACGGGGATGGTGCTTCTCGATGAGTTCCAAGATGCGGTTGTGGCGTACGTCAACTTTTCAGAGAAGATTCACTTTGAAGTCGAATCTTGCGTAGTGCTATGAAAAGGGACATGTGCGCTGACTACCTTTACAGTCGATCCTGGCCGATCAGACCTGAACGCTAATTTCTGACTGCGGAGCACCATGGTTTCATTCTTGAATTGGTTGTTGCCGACGCTTGTCGCTGTGACTGTCTTGCTCGTCCTTCTTTGGGGACCGCATGCGAAGCGCTGGTGGGCTAAGCACCGTAGTGAACCGGATCCCATGAAAGAAGCCGAGGTTTATCTTGCCTACGGTAGAACGCAGCAGGCGGTGCATGTTCTCGAAGTTGGCCTGCAACGCTGGCCTGAGCGCCAAGATATTGCAGAAAAATTGGGGCAGCTCAAGGCAAGTCGGTGAGTAGTCCATTCGCTCCGAAACGCAGTTGCTCGCGAGACATTCGTACTCGCATACGAAATCAGTGAATTGGCATCAAACCCAGGCTGCAAGCCGCTCTCGGGAGAATCCCTTGTTCAGATTTTTTCGCACCGCTCAGCCTGTCGCGCACATTTCCTCGGTATGCATGCGTGCCTTTGGCCGGGTTTCGTGAGTGATGAAATTCCGACGCCTTGCCGTTCTGGCAGTTCTGTGTGGGGGCACTGCATACGCTGCGGGAGAAAACGCTTCGGCGGATCAAAGGGCCCGGCTCGCAATAGCCCCCGAGTTTCGGCATTCCGACTTTGTCTGGACCACTGCAGAAGGCGACTTGAACGGCGACGGCGTTCCTGACCTGGCCCTGTTGCTGACAAGGCACAAAGGCGAAGGCCAGCGAGAGGAGCGGTTGCTTGTCCTGACCGGTCGGGCTGATGGCAGCTATCAGGTGCTCTCAACGTCCGGCGAGTTCTGCCACCCCAGCAAGTTCTACAACCTGGACATCAAGAACAATTCGTTGTTCGTTCAGGCGGTCTTCTACGCCGACGCCGCCCGGTTCTCGGGCTTCACGCTGCAGTTCCGCTACAACGCCAAGACCAAAGACCTGGAGCACATCGGCGAGCAGCAGGACGACGAAGACTACTCCAGCAATTCCTCCTACCGAGTGAGCCTCAACTACCTGACCAATGCCGCCATCCATTCGCGGCGTGTGGGAAAGAAGTACAAGGAAGTGAGAGGCCGGATCACCGATGCGCCGGGCGTGCTGCCTCTGAACGGGTTTGTCTGCGAAGGCTATGGCATGACGAGTTCATCGGTCTACCTGGATGAAAGTTTCAAGGTGCACAAGAAGGGCGGGACGCCGCCATGAGGCGGAGCGGGTTCGTCGAAGGGGCTCGTAGCGCGGTCAACATGACCGCCATATCCTTTTCAAAGAGCGCTGCTGCGGTCCGTTCACTGCCCATGTGAGGCATCAGGCGTTTGACGCTCTGGCAAAAAGAGGCACTTCGATGGGGAGGTCTTTATGCTATTGAATTTATAGCTATAAATCCATGGCCATCAGGCGGAAGAGGCCAAATTTTCTTAAATTTTTTGGCCCTTTGACCCCTTCCGCCATTCCCCCTCCTCAGAACCGCGTCCGCAACGTCACCTGCACCGCACGCGGCGAGCCGGGCAGGATCAGGTTGTCGTTGCTGCCGTGGCTGGACACGTAGTACTTGCGGTTGGCCAAGTTCTTGATGTTCACGTCCACATCCCACTGGCCCAACGTGTACTGCAGGGCGGCGTCCACCGTGGTGTAGGCGGGCAGGGTGACCAGGTTGGTGAGCGAGGTGAAGCGGGCGCCCACATGGTTCACGCCGCCACCCACGCGCAGGCCGTGGCCCAGGTCCTTCATGGCCCAGAGGAAGGCGGAGTTGCGAGGTGTGAGTGCGGGCACCTTGCCCTGGGCCGCGATGGCGGCCGTGGGCAGCTGGGTGGACGTGGTGGTGGCCAGCGACTTGGTCATGCGGCCGTCCAGCCATGCGTAGCCCGCGCTCACATCCCAGCGGCCGGGCAGGCGGCCGTTGGCTGTCAGCTCCAGGCCGTTGGTGCGCTGGGTGCCCACGTTGATCTGGCGACTGGGGTTGGCGGGGTCGGTGTTCTTGATGTTGGTGCGCTCCAGGTTGAAGAGCGCGCCGGTCACGTTCATGCGGCCGTCGAGTAGGTCGAGCTTCACGCCGATCTCCTTGTTCTCGGTGATCTCTGGTTCGGCGCCGGTGTTGTTGGCTGCCAGCGCAAACGCTTCGGCCGAGGGCTGGAAGGACTTGCTGTACGACACGTAGTACGACACCGTATCGCTGGGCTGCCACACCAGGCCGGCGCGGGGGCTGAATTTCTTGTCGGTGCGCGAGAGGGTGCTCAGCTTGCGGTCAAACGTGGTCTCTTGCCCGAACACGTCGTAGCGCGCGCCCACCAGTGCCTTCCATTGCGGGGCCAGCGTGATCTGGTTTTGCCAGTACAGCGCGGCCGTGTCTTGTGTGGTGTGGCTGGGGATGGCGTTGTCGGCGTTGTAGTTGGCCGCTGGGATGACGGGTGCTGCACCGATGGGGTTGAAGATGGACACGCGGTCGGCACCGCCAGAGACGGATTCAGAGCGTTTTTTCTGCTGGCCCAGCTCCACGCCCATCAGCCACTCTTGCTTGAAGCCGCCGAGTTGGTTGCGCCAGGTCACATCGGTCTGGTTGAAGACGCCTTTTTCGTCGCGCAGGATGAAGGCCCGGGTGCGGCCCACGGTCAGATTCACCGGGTCGGTGGTGCCGCCGGGCAGGGTGTTGTAGCGGTCCAGCGTGTAGTCGTACACGCGCGTGACGTTGCGCACCGACCAGTTGTCGTTGAAGCGGTGGTTGAGCGTGGCCGCCAGCGACTGCATGGTGCTGGTGGTGGTGTCGTCCTGCGCGGCGTTGCGGGAGCCGTAGTAGGTGCTGGCAGGCACGTTGACGGGGCGGCCGTTGAGGGCCGGGATGCCGAAGTCGGTCAGGCGCTTGTCGCGTGCGTTGGTGTACTGCAGCAGCAGGTCGGTTTGTGCGGCGAGCTTGAGCGCGAGCGACGGCGCGAAGTTGTGGCGCTTGACGAACTGCTGGTCGCGGTAGCTGCCGGAGTCTTCCACAGCGGCGTTGATGCGGAAGGCGGCGGTGTCGCTGATGCCCACATTCACATCGGCCGTGGCGCGGCGGTAGTCGAAATTGCCCAGGCCCAAGCTGGCCTCGCCCGAGGTCTCGCCAAACTTGGGCTTCTTGGTCACGCGGTTGATCAGGCCGCCCGACGATCCGCGCCCGTACAGCACGGCCGCAGGGCCCTTGAGCACTTCCACGCGCTCGATGTCGGCCAGGTCGCGGAAGTACAGCGCGTCGTCGCGCACGCCGTCCACAAACTGGTCGGCAATGGCGGTGAAGCCGCGTATCACCACCTGGTCGCGCTGGCCGTCGCCGTGGCTCATGGCCACGCCGGGCACGTTGCGCAGCGCGTCTTCCATCGAGCGGGCCCCTTGGTCGCGCAGGAGCTGCTCAGGCACCACGTTCACGGCCTGGGGTACGTCGCGCAGCGGCGCGCTGCCTTTGGTGGCCGATGTGCTGGCAGCGGGGGCGTAGCCGTCGTCACCGCTGGTGGATTGCACGGTGACTTCACCCAGTGTCTGGGTGGGCGCAGCGGGTGGTGTGGCCTGCGCCAATGCGGTGCCGCAGAAGGCGGCCAGGACGGCGGCGGCCAGCGGATGCAGGACGTGCGGGTGACAGAAAGAGCGATGGAAAGGTGCGTGCATGGTTTGTCCTTGGTGTGTGCGCAACGCGTTGGAGAACGGCTCTGCAGGCACCGGGCCTGGCGCGGGCCCGTGGGGCCGGTGGCTGGGAGGGCGCAGAGAGCGGGAAAAAGAAAGCAGGGCAGAGCGGCGGATCAGCAGGAGGGGCGGGCCCGCAGGGCTGCCGCACCCTTTGTGCTCACCACCCCCAGGCCCAGGCAGCAATGCCGGCCACCAGGGCAACCCCTGCCAGCGGCGGCGTGCTCCGGGGCTGCCAGGTCACAGTGGCCGTCACGGCCACGGCGGCCACCGACAGGGCCACGGCCCATGCGGTCACACCCAGCGAGGCAGGCACGCCATCGGCCGGGTGTGCGGCCAGCCACAGCGACAGCAGCAGCAACAGCCACCCGGCACGGCGCAGCTGTTGCAGGTGGCGGGCCGCACCTTCGCGGCCTGTGGCGTCTTCGTGGTGGCGGTCCATGCCCAGCGCCATGGCCGACCAGGCCGCAAAACACAGCAGAAAAGCGGACATGGTGCTCAGGCCCCTGAGGTGGAAACGGACACATCGCTTGCTGCAGGCAATGCGGCTGCGGGGGCTGTGCGCGGCGCCTTGGCCGCAACGGCTTTGCCCTTGGGAGCTCGGCCCGGGCGCAGCCGCCACGACAGCCAGCCCAGCAGCAGCCCGGTGGCCAGGAAGGCCAGGTCCATGCTGGCCCACACCCATTCACCCGCAGGCAGCGTGATGCCCAAATGGGTGTGCGTGGTCAACGCATTGATGACCGGCAGCAGCGCCCACACCAGCCCTGCCGCGCCCAGCGGCACCGACCAGCCCATGCGGCTCCCACGCACCACGGCGCAAGCCAGTGCCCAGAGCAGGGCCAGGCCCCAGGCGCTGAAGAACCAGGCCAGTTCCATATCGGCCCGGCCCGCCGTGTTCAGCGGGACCAGGCGGTTGGACGCGAGGTACACACCGCAGGCCAGCGGCAGGCCCGCCAGCGTGGCAATGTTGATGGCCGCCACCAGGCGCTCGCCAAACGGCGCCCTGGGCGCAGCGGCATCCGCCGCGTGGGCAGCGCCTTTGCGGCTGGCCTGCGTGTGCGACTTGGTGCTGCGTTTGACCGACCACAGCACCATGCCGGTGGCAATCATCAGGCTGCCCAGCAGGCCAAAGCCAAACAGCGCCCAGCGCAGGCCCACATCGGCAAACCGTGCCATGTGCAGGCCATACAGCACGCCGTAGGTCTTGACAGCGGGGCCGGTGGCGTCGGCCTGGTCCAGCCACTGGCCGGTGGTGGCGTCAAACAGCAGGCGCGGCGGGCGGTATTGCAGACGGTCGCCTTCGTGGCGGGTGACCTCGACCACGGCGCGGCCCTTGGCGTCGCGGCGTGCCTGCACGCTGCCGATACGCCCGGCGTCCCAGCGGGTGCGGGCCTCGGTCAGGATGGGGGGCAGGGCGATGGCAGGCAAGGGCTCCACCTCGTCGGCGGCGCCACGGCGGGGGCGGCTTTCGGCCTTCTCGCCCTGCAGGTCGGCAAAGTACGCGTTGGAGTCCACGCCTTTCTCGCCCTTGTAAGCCGTGGCAATGCCCGCTGGCATGTACAGCGTGTGGAAGATCATCAGCCCGCTGAAGGTGATCATCAAATAGAAAGGCAGCACCAGCACACCGGTAACGTTGTGTGCGTCCAGCCAGGCGCGCTGCCCGCCCTTGGTGGGGCGGAAGGTGAAGAAGTCCTTGAAGATGCGGCGGTGCGTGATCACGCCCGAGATCAGCGCCACAAACATCAGCATCGTGGCCACGCCCACGACCCAGCGGCCTTCGATGGTCCAGCGGCCCTTTTGTGCGGTGCGCAGCTCGAAGTGGAAGCGGTAGAAGAAGTCGCCGCCCATGGTCTGGCGGGTGTCGATGGCCTCGCCAGTCTGCGGGTGCATGCGCAGCGTCTCGAAACGGCCATTGCCTGTGTCGCGCCACAGGATGTTGACGGCCGGGTCGCGGTCGTCGGGCAGGTGCATGATCCACTGCGTGACGTTGGGCACCTTGCGCACCAGCGCGTCCAGGGCCTTCTGCGCCGTCTGTGCCATCTGCGGGTCGGCAGCGTCCACCGGCTGCAGGCCGTGCATCTCGGGCCGCATCCACAGGTTGAACTCGTTCTTGAAGAACGACAGCGTGCCCGTGAGGAAGATCGCAAACAGCAGCCAGCCCAGGATCAACCCCGCCCAGGTGTGCAGCCACGACATGGCCTGGCGGAAGCCTTCGCGGTCATTGGGGGCCTTTGGGGCTTTGGCCTTGCGCGGGGCTTCGGCCGCCACGCCGCCGAGGGCGGCTGCGGCATCGCGTTCTACTGCTGCAGCGTCGGGTTTCAGTGTGGTGGCGTTCATGCTGCGGCTTTCATCCATTGCGGCGCCCAGGCGCAGGCACCCAGCACCAGTGCAGGCAGCAGCGTGCCGCCCCAGGCGCCCCAGGCAGTGCGCGCATAAAAGGCCCAGCCTGCAGCGATGGCATACACCACCCAGGCGAGCATGGTGGCGGTGATCACGGCCTCCACACGCGGCATGCACTGCGCAAGCAGCAGCGACAGCGCCGCGGTGAAACCCGCCGCCAACGCATAGCCGCCCCCCACTGCCGCCACGGCGCGGGAGGTGATGGCCAGCCGGTAGCGCCAATCGGCGCGGGCGGTTTTCATGGCCGGGCCCGGGTGGCGCCGGGCGTGGCAGGGTGGGAGGAAGATGGCAGCGCCCTTGCAAGGCAGGGGCGGGCGGTGCGGCGCAGCATCAGCAAAGAGGCTCCAGGCAGGTGTGTGTGGGTGCAAAACGCACAAACGCTGGCTGCAGCTGGCGGCGGGGCCGGGCTGACTGGCTTGCTGGCGGGCTCGGGAATCAGGGGTTCACAGAACCCGGCCGCTGGTCGTAGGCGTGCATTCTACTTTTGTTGAGAAGCATTCGCATTTATGGCAGGCGAAATTTTCTGCCTTTGATGTGCACTTGCAACAACCCGTGACAACGAGGGGCATGGTGGCCCTTGGGTGCGGGTGGGCTGGGGCCGCGCGCAGGCACAAAAAAACGGGCCGAAGCCCGTTTTCTTGATTTCTTCTCTTCTTTGCTTTTTTCGTGGAGCGCTCTGGAGAATTCTGTGCGTCAGTCCGCGTCACCCATCTGCGACTGCAGGTAGTTCTGGATGCCGACCTTGTCGATCAGGTCGATCTGGGTTTCGATGAAGTCGATGTGCTCTTCGGTGTCGTCCAGGATCTTTTGCAGCAGATCGCGCGAGACATAGTCGCGCACCGTTTCGCAGTAGGCAATGCCTTCCTTGATGGTGGCCTGGGCGCCTTGCTCGGAGCGCAGGTCGCAGGCCAGGATCTCGGGCACGTCCTCGCCCACCTGCAGCTTGGCCAGGTCCTGCAGATTGGGCAGGCCATCCAGCATGAAGATGCGGTCCATGAGCCAGTCGGCATGCTTCATCTCGCCGATGGATTCGGAGTATTCCTTCTTGGCCAGTTTGTCGAAGCCCCAGTGCTTGAGCATGCGGTAGTGCAAAAAGTACTGGTTGATGGCCGTGAGCTCGTTCTTGAGCTGGGCCTGCAGATGGCCGATGACCTGTGCGTCGCCTTTCATGGGGACTCCTTCCTTGTTTGTTGTGTCTGTGAATGCGGCCCCGATTGTCGTGACCCCCATCAACCCGTGCAAGGCAATCCCATTTTTTTGCGCAATGGCTGCGTTTGATGTTGAGTTGTGTTTGCGTTCGCAGCGCTGAGTGATGGTGGAGCGGGCTTCGGGGCTGCGGCTGTGTCGTTATATAGTCATAAACAATTGATTGAATTAAATCAATTGATTGGATTCATGGCTTTAAAGGGCCTAGACTTCAGTCCTGTTCAGTTAACCAACCAACCCAAAGGAAACAGCAATGTCCCTGATCAACACGCAAGTTCAGCCGTTCAAGACCACCGCTTTCGTCAACCGCAATGGCAAGGGCGAGTTCATCGACCTGACCGAAGCCGACCTGAAGGGCAAGTGGTCCGTGCTGATCTTCATGCCTGCGGCCTTCACCTTCAACTGCCCCACAGAAATCGAAGACGCCGCCGAGCACTACGCAGAATTCCAGAAGGCTGGTACCGAGGTCTACATCGTCACGACCGACACACACTTCTCGCACAAGGTCTGGCACGAAACCAGCCCCGCCGTGGGCAAGGCCAAGTTCCCCCTGGTTGGCGACCCAACGCACCAGCTGACCAACGCTTTCGGCGTGCATATCCCTGAAGAAGGCCTGGCACTGCGCGGCACGTTCGTGATCAACCCCGACGGCATCATCAAGACGGCCGAAATCCACTCCAACGAAATCGCCCGCGACGTGAAGGAAACCGTGCGCAAGCTCAAGGCTGCCCAGTACACCGCCGCCAACCCCGGCCAAGTGTGCCCCGCCAAGTGGAACGAAGGCGCCAAGACCCTGGCCCCCTCGCTGGACCTGGTCGGCAAGATCTAAGCCCCGGCTCATTCGGCGCAGCGCCCCGGAAACGGGGTGCATCCAGCCGGACAGCGTCATGGCGCGCACGTGCCATGCCGTCCGGCTTTTTTACGCCCGTTTTCTGGGCCATGTTGCGGCTTCAGGGTTGCCAAAAGTAACCCCAGCCCCCAACCTATAAATCGAAATTCAAAGGACACCACCATGCTCGACGAACAACTCAAGACCCAGCTTTCCGCCTACCTGGAGCGCGTGCAGCAGCCGTTTGAGCTGGTGGCATCCCTGGACGACAGCGACACCGCCCGCGAGATGCGCGAGCTGCTGACGACCATCCAGTCCCTGCGCAGCGACAAGATCACCCTGCGCACCGATGGCAACGATGCGCGCAAGCCCTCGTTCAGCCTGCAGCGCGTGGGCGCCACCAACAGCCTGCGCTTTGCGGGCCTGCCTCTGGGGCATGAGTTCACCTCGCTGGTGCTGGCCCTGCTGTGGACCGGCGGCCACCCGCCCAAGGTCGAGCCCGAGGTGATCGAGCAGATCGCTGCGCTCGAAGGGGACTTCAACTTCGAGGTCTACATGAGCCTGACCTGCCACAACTGCCCGGACGTGGTGCAGGCGCTGTCGCTCATGGCCATCGTCAACCCCCAGGTCAAGACCACCGTGATCGAAGGCGGCGCCTTCCAGCAGGAAGTGACCGAGCGCGAAATCATGGCCGTGCCCATGGTGTTCCTCAACGGCAAGGTCTTCGGCTCCGGCCGCATGTCCGTCGAAGAAATCGTGGCCAAGCTCGACACCGGCGCTGCCGCCCGTGACGCTGCCAAGCTCAGCGCCAAGGCGCCGTACGACGTGCTCATCGTCGGCGGCGGCCCCGCTGGCGCCGCAGCCGCCGTGTACGCCGCCCGCAAGGGCATCCGCACCGGCGTGGCGGCCGAGCGCTTCGGTGGCCAGGTCAACGACACGCTGGCGATTGAGAACTACATCTCGGTGCTCGAAACCGACGGCCCCAAGTTCGCCGCCGCGCTCGAAGCCCACACCCGCGCCTACGACGTGGACATCATGAACCTGCAGCGTGCCGACAAGCTGGTCCCTGCGGCGGAGCCCGGTGGCCTGATCGAGGTGCAGCTCGCCAACGGCGGCACGCTCAAGTCCAAGACGGTGATCCTGTCCACCGGCGCCCGCTGGCGCAACGTGAACGTGCCCGGCGAAGCCGAGTACAAGAACAAGGGCGTGGCCTACTGCCCGCACTGCGATGGCCCGCTGTTCAAGGGCAAGCGCGTGTCGGTCATTGGCGGCGGCAACTCGGGCGTCGAGGCCGCCATCGACCTGGCTGGCATCGTGCAGCACGTCACGCTCATCGAGTTTGCCGACCAGCTCAAGGCCGACGCCGTGCTGGTCAACAAGCTCAAGAGCCTGCCCAACGTGACCATCCACACCAATGCGCAGACGACAGAGATCACCGGCGCCGACGGCAAGGTGAACGGCCTGAAGTACAAGGACCGCGCCACCAACGTGGAGCACACCGTGGCGCTGGAGGGTGTGTTCGTGCAGATCGGCCTGGTGCCCAACACCGAATGGCTCAAGGGCACGGTGGAGCTGTCGCGCTTCGGCGAAATCATTGTCGATGCACACGGCCGCACCAACCTGCCCGGCGTGTTTGCAGCGGGCGACTGCACCACGGTGCCGTTCAAGCAGATCGTGATCGCGGCGGGCGAAGGCTCGAAGGCGGCACTGAGCGCGTTCGATCACCTGATCCGCATGCCCGTGGTGGCTGGGGCGGCGTGATTTCGCAATAAAAATGGCTGCTTGCGCGCAATGGTATTGCGCTGATAGCTACTAAAAAATGAGCGGCTGACTGCGTGGAGTGGTCAGCCGCTTTGTTTTGGAGGTCGTCCTGTTTATTTGTTGTTATTGAGAATTATTCTCATATAATCCACCCTATCAGCCAGCCACAACGGCCCCTCCTGCTGCCCGCAGAAGTCCGGTCCGTCTGCATGGAGCCAGCTCTGTATTCGTTGTCGTTTCAGAGAAGGATTCCCCTCCGTGGCGCAGGCATTCCGTTCCCCTCCGTTTTCTTCCCGGCGCGCACAGGCGCAGCCCTCCGATCAATGGCTGCAAGGCCGTCTGCGGCCGCTTGCATGGCTGGTGGCCTGTGCATGTGCGGCCATTGGCAGCGCGCATGCGCAGGGGCACGCGCAGGATGTGGTCCAGTTGGTAGCTGCAGCGCCGCAGCTCAAAGAAGTGGTCATCAGTGGCTCGCGCAGCGAGCAGGACCGCGACGAGTTGCCCATGAACATCGATGTGATCAATGCGCAGGCCATCGAGGAGGGCCAGGTGCGCGACATCCGCGACGTGGCGCGCGAGTTGCCCAACGTGTCAGTCACACGGTCGCCCGCACGCTTCTCGCTGGCCAGTGGCTCCACCGGGCGCGAGCAGAATGCGGGCTTCAACATCCGGGGGCTGGACGGCAACCGCGTGTTGATGATGGTGGATGGCATCCGCCTGCCGCGCAGCTATGTCTTCAGCGCCAACGCCTTCGGGCGCGACTACCTGGACATCGGCCTGTTGCAGCGCATTGAGGTGGTGCGCGGTGCCACCTCGGCGCTGTATGGCTCCGACGGCATGGCAGGCCTGGTCAACTTCATCACGGCAGACCCTGCGGCATTCCTCGACGGCGACAAGCGCATCGGCGGCCGGGTGAGCCTGGGATATGACGGCGACGAGCACGGCAAGCGCGTGGGCGCCACGGTAGCGGGCAAGGCGGGCGACACGGTGCAGTGGCTGCTGGGCGGCAACGTCACCCGCGCCAGCGAGCTGGACAACATGGGCACCAACGATGCGGCCAATGCCGACCGCACCCAGCCCAATCCGCAAAAGGACAGAAGCGGTGCTTTGCTGGGCAAGGTGGTGGTGGCGCCCGGTGGCGGCCAGCGCCATGTGTTCACGCTGGAGCATGTGGACAAAACGTCCGACTACGAACTGCTCACCGCACGCTCCAAGCCGCCGCTGGCCGCCACCTCGGTGCTAGGCTCCACCTCGTTCACCGACATGCAGCGCAGCCGCGCAACGTGGGAAGGCAACTGGCGCGTGAACACCGCGTTTGCCGATGATGTGAAGGCCACGCTGAGCTGGCAGGACGCGCATTCGCGCGAGTACATCACCGAAGACCGCAACACCGCCGCCGACCGCGTGCGCGACGTGACCTACGACGAGCGCACCTGGCAGGCCAACCTGCAGGGCAGCAAGGTGCTGCGCAATGGCGGGCCATGGGTGCAGAAGATCACCTACGGCCTGGACTACACGGCGGCCAAGGTCGAGAACCTGCAGACCGGCGTGACGCCACCCACGGGCGAGACCTTCCCGCTCAAGCGCTTCCCCGACACCACCGAGACCAGCACGGCCCTGTATGTGCAGGACGAGTTCGTGAGTGGGCCCTGGAGCATCACCCCGGGTGTGCGCTTTGACACCTTCCGCATCAAGGCCGACCAGGCGGGCTTTGGCGCGCAGGCGGTGTCGCTGTCGGGCAATGCGACCTCGCCCAAGTTCGGCGTGCTGTACCGCGCCAGCGAGCAGTGGAGCGTGTTTGGCAACTATGCAGCGGGCTTCCGTGCGCCCAATGCGGGGCAGGTCAACGCCTTCTTTGAGAACCCGGTGGGCAATTACCGCACGGTGCCCAACGCCAACCTGAAGCCCGAGAAGAGCCAGAACTTTGAGCTGGGCGTGCGCGGGCGCCTGGAGCGTTTGTCCATCGAAGCCGCAGCATTCACTGGCCGCTACAAGGACTTCATCGAAGACCTGCGCCAGGTTAGCGGCACGGGCGCACCGGGCAACCCGCTGGTGTTCCAGTCGGTCAACATCGGCCGCGTCAAGCTCAATGGCTTTGAGGTGAAGGGGGACATGCGCTGGGGCCAGTGGGCGGGCGGGCAGTGGAGTTCTCCGTTTTCTTACGGCCAGACACGCGGCCGCGACACCACCACGGGCAAACCCGTCAACACGGTGGACCCCTCGCGCCTGACGGCAGGCCTGCGCTACGACAGCGGCGGTTGGATGGCGCGTCTGGACTTGACCCACGCCGCTGCCAAGAAGGCCAGCGATGTGACGGTGGCCACGGGCAGCACGCAGTTCCTCACGCCGTCGTACACGGTGCTGGACCTGGCCGCCCAGTGGCGCATCCGCAAGGACCTACGACTGAACGCGGGCATCTACAACCTCACCGACAAGAAGCACTGGCGCTGGGCCGACGTGCGCGGCCTGGCCGCGAACGCCAGCTTCATCGACGCCTACAGCCAGCCGGGCCGCGCAGTGCGCGTGTCGCTGGTGGCGGATTTCTAAGTTACCTCCATAGGCACCTTTTCAGGCACTTCATCAAGGAGACAGTTCATGAGCCATGCACCTGACACGCCCGATACGCCTACGTCCGGCACCCACTGCGACGAGGAATACAGCCTGCCCTGCGCCGAGGCACTGCTGGCGGGCACCCTGGCCCTGATGACGGGCTATGTGCAAGCCTGCTGCGACAGCCACCGCGACGCCATGGGCCGCAAGATCGCGGCCAACCTGCAGATGCTGGCCGACGCCCAGGGCTTCACGCCGCACTTTCGCACCGTGGTCTGGAGCCTGCAAGGCCGCTGGGACCAGCAAAACAAGGCACGCCAGGACGTGGCCGCCAGCGCCGCGATGGTGGCTGCCGAACAACGCCGCGTGCTGTGGCACACCGCGCCGGAGGCCGTGCAATGAATGCCGCTGTGACGAACCGCCCAAGCGCTCCGGCCCATCCGCCGCAGGCCGCCCCCGACATCCGTGAGCGGTTCGCCGCAGCCCGCGCAGCGGGCAAGCGTGCCAAGGACGCCGCCGAGAGCCTGGGGCTGTCGGAAGGTGCCGCCCTGGCCGCCCATGCGGGCGAGCATGACCAGCCGCTCAAGGCCCAGCCGCTGCAGGGCTCGTGGCTGGAACTGCTGCAGGCGCTCGAAGCCTGCGGCCCGCTGATGGCGCTCACGCGCAACGAAGGCACGGTGCACGAGAAGACCGGTGTGTACCGGCACGTGTCGGCCACCGGGCCGGTGGGGATCGCACTGGGCGAAGACATCGACCTGCGCCTGTTCTTTGCGCAGTGGCATGCGGGTTTTGCGGTGACCGAGCTGGCGCATGACGCCGCCCAGGACCCCACCAAGCCGCCATCGCGCAGCCTGCAGTTCTACAACGCGCAGGGCCGTGCTGTGCACAAGATTTTCACGCGCGATGCCACCGACCTGGCTGCGTTCGATGCAGTGGTGAGCCGCTTCGTGCAACCCAGCGCGGGTTACGTGTTTGGTCCGGAGCCCGCGCCAGCGGCCGTGCTGCCTGACGCCGACATCGACGCCGAAGGCCTGCGCGAGGCCTGGGCCGCCATGCAGGACACGCACGAATTCTTCGGCCTGACCAAGAAATTCGGCGTGGAGCGACAGCAGAGCTTTCGCCTGGTCGAAGGCCAGTTTGCCTGGCGCGCTGCACCGCAGGCAGTGGCGCGCCTGCTGGACGAGGCGGCGGTGGACGGCCTGCCCATCATGGTGTTTGTGGGCAGCGGCGGCTGCATCCAGATCCACACTGGGCCGGTGCGCAATATCCAGCCGCTCGATACGCCGCGTGCGCAGTGGATCAACGTGCTGGACGCAGGCTTCAACCTGCACCTGCGCACCGACATGATTGCCAGCGTGTGGGTGGTGGAGAAGCCCACGGCCGATGGTGTTGTCACCTCGGTCGAGGCTTTTGACCACGCAGGCGAGCTGATGGTCATGTTCTTCGGAGCACGCAAGCCCGGCAAGCCCGAACTGCAGGGCTGGCGCGACCTGGTGGCACGCCTGCCCGGCGTGCAGGAGCTGGCCCATGCTGCTTGATCCGATGGCCGTGCAAAGCCGGGGGCAAGGTGGCACGCGTCGGCGGCTGCTGCGCAGTGTGGTGGCTTTGCCTTGGTTGTCTGCGTTGGGGCCAGGGGCCGCCTGGGCCGCCCGCCC
>NZ_JBWKZU010000087.1:0-15165 GCF_059424825.1 Acidovorax sp. GW101-11A03
CCTGCGATTCGTTCCAGTAGAACTTGCCATCGGCCGCCACCGACAGGCGCACGGTCTCGGGCTTGATGTTCTCGGGCTGGTTGGTGGCCCGGGGCAGGTCCACGTTGACCGAGTGTTTCATCACCGGCACGGTGATGATGAAGATGATGAGCAGCACCAGCATGACGTCCACCAGGGGCGTCATGTTGATCTCGTTCATCACGTCATCGGCATCGTCTTGCGTTCCGAAAGCCATGGCTTAGTTGCCTTTCTTGATGGGCAGCACCTTGCCCTGTTCGCCACCGGCATTCACCCGGGCACCGGTCACGAAGTAGGCGTGCAGATCGTGTGCAAAGCTGTTGAGGCCGCCCAGGATGGACTTGTTGCCGCGCACCAGCGCGTTGTAACCCAACACGGCAGGGATGGCCACCGCCAGGCCCAGAGCCGTCATGATCAGTGCCTCGCCGATGGGGCCGGCCACCTTGTCGATGGTGGACTGGCCGGACGTGCCGATGGCCACCAGCGCATGGTAGATGCCCCAAACGGTGCCGAACAGGCCGATGAAAGGCGCGGTGGAGCCCACCGAGGCCAGGATGGCCAGGCCGGATTGCAAGCGGGCGGTGAACTCGTCGATGCAGTTGCGCAGGCAGCGTGTGACCCAGTCGCTCACGTCCAGGCTGTCGTGCAGGTGGGCCTTGGTATTGCGGTGGTGGGCGGTGGCTTCACGGCCTTCCAGGGCCAGGTGGCGGAAGGGGTTGGTGGGGTCAGCGCCCAGCTTGGTCAGGCCCGCAGCAAAGTCTTCGCTGTGCCAGAAGTCCTGCGCGGCGCGGGTGTGCTTCTTGAACTTGATGATGTCCAGCGCCTTGATGAGGATGACGATCCACGAGGCCAGCGACATGGCCAGCAGGATGATGGCGACGGCGCGGGTGACGAAGTCGCCCTGGATCCATACGTTGGCGATGCCGAATTGCGATTCCATGAAAAAACTCCCTGAAGCGGTGATCTGAAACTGTGAACTGGTTATTCGAGAACGAAGTTGACCGGGACCAGGTTCCACATGGTCTCGGGCACGCCATTGCGTTTGCCGGGCACAAAGCGCCAGCGCATGACGGCCTCCTGGGCCTGGCGGTCCAGGCGTTCAAAGCCGCTGGACTTGTTGACTTCCACCTTCTGCGGCGTGCCGTCGGTGCCGATCAGCACGCGCAGCACCACCTTGCCCTGCTCGCCCATGCGCTTGCTGATGGCGGGGTAGCTGGGCTTGGGGTTGTTGAGGTAAGCAGCGTCGCTGGAGGGCAGCTCGATCTTGGGCGGTGCAGGCGGTGCCGGTGGGGCGGGCGGCGCCGGGGGCGCAACCGGCGCCTCGATGGGGGGCGCGGGCGGCTGAGGCGTGGTGATGCCTGTGGGCGCATTGGGCGCGGGAGTCGGGTCGGCAATCGCCACAGGCATGGGGGCCGGGCGCGGCGCGACCTTGGGGGCCGGGCGCGGTGGTGGTGGCGGCGCCGGGGGCGGCGGTGTGACCTTGGGGGGCGCGGGCGGGGCGATGAACTCGCTCAGCAGCTCGGCCGGCACGATGACCTCGGCCGCACGGCGCAGCAGGCCCGACTGCAGGGCCCAGATGCCTGCTACGTGCAGGGCAATCACGGAGCCCACGATCACGGTGTTGCGGCTGACACCCCCGGGAGTGGCAAAACGATCAGGGTGAGACATAAAAATGATAGCAACCAGCGCCTGTGTATCAGGCGCCAGGTGCCTAAAAGACCGATATTACTTGCGGAAGATCCACCAGGCAGAGCCTGCCACGAGGATCAGGCTGCCAGCGAGTGTTGAGAGGCGTTCCATGACTTGCTTTCCAGGATGGAGCTGGCAAGCTGGATCGGCTGCGGTGCCACGTCATTGTGCAGGGCGGCCACAGGATTCGAAACACTGCACTGCGCCACCACATCGCGGGCGCAGCTTTCGCAGCAACCGCATTGGGTGGCCACGCCCAGCTCGAACTGAATTTCATCGAAGCTCATGCCAGCGCGCGCATGGCGGGCAATCTCACGGTCGGAAACCCGGCGGCAAACACAGACGATCATGGGGAGCAGGCAGTGTGGCTGGCTGTTGAAGGGATGGCTGCATTATAAATACGAATCTATCGCATTTGCAATAAATCATTCCTGCCGACAGGGGGAAGGACTTTGGCCGGCGCACGCACCCCTCACCGGCCGCCAACTCCGGCCATCGGTGGCTGTTACCTGCCGGGGCGCAAGGCTGGGTCTTCTGCGGCATCCAGCAGCGCTGGGGTGGCGTCCGCCAGCGTGGCGCAGCCGGTGAGTGCCATGGCAACCTCCAGTTCGTCGCGCAGCAGGCGCAGCACATGGGCCACGCCCGTGGCCCCGGCATTGGCCAGGCCCCACACGGCGGGGCGCCCCACCAGCACGGCCGATGCGCCCAGCGCCATGGCCTTGAGCACATCGGTGCCGCGCCGGATGCCGCCGTCCACCAGCACCGGCACTGCGTCGGCCACGGCCTGCACCACGCGGGGCAGGGCGGTGGCGGTGGCGGGCGCGGTGTCCAGCGTGCGGCCACCGTGGTTGGAGACGATCAGGCCCGCCGCACCCGCTGCCACGGCCTGGCGTGCGTCGGCCGGGTGCAGCACGCCCTTGAGCAGCACGGGCAGGCGGGTGATGGACTGCAGCCAGGCCACGTCGTCCCAGGTGGGCGCCTGGTGCAGCAGGCCGTCAAACAGCGCGCTCTGGCCGGGGCACAGGTCGGGTTGTGGCGGCGGGGGCAGGCCCGCCAGGTTGACTGGGCCCACGGCGGGCGGCAGCCGGAAGCCTGCGCGCCGCTCGCGGTCGCGCACGCCGCTGGTGGGCGCATCCACCGTGAGCACCAGGGCTTCGTAGCCCGCCGCCTCGGCCCGTTGCACCAGCGCCTGGGTAAAGCCCCGGTCATGCTGCAGGTAGAGCTGGAACCACAGTGGGCCGCGCCCGGGGTCGGGCTGCACGGCCTCGGCAACGGCTTCGAGCGATACGCTGGCCTGGGTGCTGAGCACCACCCCCGCGCCCAGCGCGGCCGCCGCGTAGGCCATGGCCAGTTCGCCATCGGGGTGGGCCAGGCGCTGGAAGGCGACCGGGGCCAGCAGGATGGGGTGGGCCAGCGTGCGCCCCAGCAGCTGCACCCGGGTGTGCCCGCCCGCCAGCGGCCGCAGCACGCGGGGCCACAGGGGCAGAGCATCCCAGGCGCTGCGGTTGGCGCGCAGGGTGATCTCGTCGCCCGCGCCGCCGCTGAAATAGGCCCAGGCGTTGTCGTCCAGTTGTTGGCGCGCCTGCAGTTCGTGGTCGGCCAGGTTGGCGATCTCGGGCGGCAGCCTGTGACGGGCGGGGGTGTCAGTCATACCAATGAAAAAAGCACCTTGCGCGCGTTCAGTATGCGCAAGGTGCTATTGAAATAGGAGTAAATCTGGCAAGGCAGGGGGCCATGGCGCGAAGGGGCCGTGCTGTCTGGGTGCCAAGGGAGGGGGCTCACACGTCGGCCCACATGCGCAGCAGGTTGTGGTACGTGCCCGAGAGCGCAATGACCGACGGCTCCGTCTCGCCCACGCTCTGGCGCAGCCGCAGCAGCGACATGTCCATGTCGAACAGCAGCTGCCGCTGCTCCAGTCCGCGCACCATGCTTTCGACCCAGAAGAAGCTGCTGATGCGCTGCCCGCGTGTGACGGGCGACACCTGGTGCACGGTGCTACTGGGGTACAAAACCATGTCGCCTGCAGGCAGCTTGATGCGTTTTTCGCCCCAGGCTTCGGTGGCCACGAGTTCGCCGCCGTCGTATTCGTCCGCCGGGGTGAGGAACAGCGTGCACGACAGGTCGCTGCGCACCCAGGCGTTGTCGGCTGCGGAGTGCATGACGGCGCTGTCCACATGCTTGCCGTAGAAGTTGGCGCCATCGCCGTAGCGGTTGAACAGCGGGTTGTAGATGCGCCGGGGCAGGGCGGCTGAGAAGAACAGTGCGTTGCGTGCCAGGGCGGCCTTGACCAGGCCCTGCAGCTGGGCCGACAGCTCGCTGCCCTGTGCCAGCTGCAGGTTGTTCTTCTGGTGCACGGCCTGGCCGCCTGCGCTGCGGGCGCCGTCCACCCAGGGGGCATCGGGGGCCCAGAGCTGTTGCCGGAAGAAGGCGACTTCTTCGGCGGTGAGAACGTGGGGGATGTGCAGGAACATGGAGGCCGATTGTGACGCCGCCCCAGTGAAGGGGCGGAGTCGTTTCGTCAGAACATCAGCGCATCAGCGCATCGAATGTCAGAAGCGCGTCTTGATGGACACCTGCACGGCGCGGGGTGCACCCGGCGTGTAGAAGCCACGGTACAGGCCGTCGGCGTAGGTGCGGTCGAACAGGTTGCTCACGTTCAGCTTGAGCGTGGTCTTGTCGTCAAACGCGTACTCGGCCATGGCGTCCATCACGGCAAAGCCGCTGGCGTACACCGCACGCGAACCCTCGGGGTTCTGCTTGCTGCGGTAGGTCAGGCCAGCGCCCACGCGCAGCTTGGACGTGACGGCGTAGGTGCTCCACACGCTGCCGCTGTGCTTGGGCGTGAGGCCGGGGCGGTCGCCCTGCACCTGCGCGCCACCACCGTTGGCGGCCAGTGCCACGTTGCTGCGGTCGATCTTGGCCGAAGGAATCCAGGTGTGGTTGGCGAACACTTCCCACTGGGGCGTAAGACGGCCTGCCAGGTTGAATTCCATGCCGGTGGCGTGGCGCTTGCCGGACAGCAGCTCTTGCTGGGCAGCGGTGTCGGGGTCGGTGTTGCGCTCGTTGTACTTCTCGCTGCGGAACACGGCCACACCCAGCAGCGCGCGGCGCTCGAACAGCTCGAACTTGCTGCCGATCTCGAAATTGCGGCTCTTCTCGGGGTCGGTGTTGGCGGTGCGGGCCGTGTTGGCGCCGGGGTTGCCGAACTGGTAGGTGTCACCCGAGGTGTTGTACGAAGTGCCGAACGACGCGTAGTACGAGACCAGCTCGCTGGGCTGGAACAGCAGGCCCACGCGGGGGCTGACCAGGCTGTCGGAGCGCGAGTTGCTCAGTGCGCCGGTGGCGTTCTTGTAGGAGGCCTTGAAGTTGTCATAACGCAGGCCACCCACCAGCTTCAGGGTGTCGTTCAGCGCCATCGTGTCCTGGAAGTACAGGCCGAGGTTGCGCGACTTGAAGGTGTTCCACTGTACGGGCGCGCGGCCATCGGCCACCCAGGCGCCATCGTTGGGCGAGCCGACGGTGGTGGTGGGGCGGGTGGTGGTGTTGGGGTAGTTCTGGTTGCGCTTGGCATCGTCGTCGAAGTAATCGACGCCCGCCAGCACGGCGTGCTTCTTGCCGCCCCAGTTGAAGGTGTTGCTGTAGTCGCTTTGCACCTGCAGCACGTCGCTCTCGCCCAGGCGGCCCTTGGAGCCACGGGTCAGCACGGTGTTGCCGTTGATCTGGTCGAGCGTGATGGCGCTGTTCTGGAAGCCGATGGTGCTGGCCAGCAGGTCGCGCTCGTAGGTGCCGTAGCGCAGGCGCGTGTTCAGCTCGCCGTTGTTGTCAAAACGGTGGATATGGCCCAGCGTGACATGCTGTGCCGAGGTGTTGTTGTGGTCGCTGGCCAGGCCATAGTAGTTGCGGGCTTCCAGCGGCGTGTTGATCTTGCCGTCCACCACGCGCCAGGGGTGGTTGTACAGCGGGCGGCCCTTGGATTCGAGGTAGTACAGGCCGATGGAGAACTCATCGCGCGTGCCGATGCCCCAGGCGAACGTGGGCGCAATGCCGCGCTTGTCCTGCTTGGCGCCGTAGTTGTCGAACTCCTGCACCATGGCGTTCAGGCGGAAGGCCGCGTTTTCGCCGGTCTTGAAGTTGAAGTCGCCCGTGGCGCGGTGGTATTGGCCGGTGCCGTAGGTGTACGAGGCTTCGTGCTGGTCGATCAGCAGGGGCGCCTTGTTGACCTGGTTGACCACGCCGCCCGTAGAACCCTTGCCAAACAGCATGGATGCCGAGCCCTTGAGCACTTCGACGCGGTCCAGGTTGAAGGTGTCGCGCTCGATCAGCGGAGCGTCCTTCATGCCGTCCACATAGATGTCGCCCGCCTGGCCCAGCGAGAAGCCGCGCAGGCGCACGTCTTCTTCACCCGTTTCGCCCGACTGGAAGGTCACGCCCGCAGTGTTGCGCAGCACCTCGCGGAAGTCGTCCATGTTGCGGTCGTTCATCTGCTTTTCGGTGAACACCGTCACGGACTGGGGGATGTCCTTGATGTCCTGGTTGCCCTTGCCGACCGTGGTCTTCTTGAGCAGCAGGGTGTCCTTGCCTTGCACTTCGGCGGCTTCTTTCACCGTCACGGTGGACAGGGTGGTCTCTTTGGTGTTGGTCTGTGCCATGGCGCCCATGGAGGCGGCCAGCATCAGGGCGCCCAGGGGCAGCAGGGCCTTGTCGGACGAGGAGACGGGGGCGAAGGACGTGGGGGATGCGGTTTTACGCAGCGCGGAGCTGCGGCGCTGTGCGCGTGATTTTGCCAAGATGGCCTCCATCGATGGGGTGCAGGGGGGACGATGTGCGGATGGCGCGCGGAGCGCCAAATGCAGCGAGAGGCAGTGGCTAGGTCAACATGGCTGTGCGTCGTCGTGCTGCTTTATGTTACATCAAATGCGGGTCATTCTCATTTGTGTTGATGTTCGCATGCCACACTTTCAGGGTGGCGGAAATGAAAAAAGCCGGCTGAGCCGGCTTTTTTCGGATGCTGCGGGTGCAGTGCGTCGGTTTACTTGACGTGCTTGCCAATCAGGCCAGCCAGTTCAAACATGGACACCTGGGGCTTGCCGAACAGCTCCTTGAGCTTGGCATCGGCGTTGATGTTGCGCTTGTTGGTGGCGTCCTGCAGGTTGTTGGCCTTGATGTAGACCCACAGCTTGCTGATGATCTCCGTGCGTGGCAGCGGTGCCGAGCCCACCACGGCGGCCAGCGCGGGGCTGGGCGTGAGCGCCTTCATGAAGGCGGCGTTGGGGGTGCGCTTCTTGGCGGGGGCAGCGGCCTTCTTGGCTGCTGGGGCTGTGGTTGCCGGAGCTTTTTTTGCAGTTGCCATGTTGGGTTTTCCTTGTTGGAAGTAAATTTTCACCAGCGAAAACGACGCTTTCCCACTGGCAGAGCGATGCTAATGGGAAAAAAACGCGTTTCCAAGGGAGAAACGGCTTTTTTTGCCTCGATTTGTAGCGGTGGCGCCGCGCAGCGCGCAGCAATTCGCCGCAAGGCCGCGCCAGCCTTGACAAAAGCCCGGGGCTGGGTGACCTGGCCCGGGCCTGTATAGGTCCGTGGCTGCAAGGACTTGTGTTGCGCGGACAATCCTGGCCTGGCCCGTTTCACTGACCCCCTCATTGAAAGATTTTGTCCCTATGTCCGCAGCTTCCAACCCTCCCTTCTCCACCTGTGACTTCTGCGATGTGCACAAGGCCGATGTGAGTGGCGCGTTCCGCGTCTTGCCGCCTGTTTTTCAGAGCTATGGCGGCAAGCTGGTGTTTGCGGGTCCGGTCACCACCGTCAAATGCCACGAAGACAACTCCCTGGTCAAAGCCGCCGTGGAGTCGCCGGGCGAGGGCCGCGTGCTGGTGGTGGATGGCGGGGGCTCGCTGCGCCGCGCGCTGGTGGGGGGCAACCTGGCGGCCGCAGCGGCGCGGAATGGCTGGGCGGGGGTGGTGGTGGATGGCTGCGTGCGCGACGTGGCCGAGCTGAACGCCGCCGCCGTGGGCATCCGGGCGCTGGCGCTGATGCCGCTGCCCACCGAGCGCCGGGGCGAAGGCCAGCGCGATGTGGCGGTGTCGATCCAGGGCGTGTGGGTGCGGCCCGGCGACTGGCTGTATGCCGATGCCGACGGCATCGTTGTCAGCGCGCAGGCGCTGACGGCTTGACGGTCGTTGCGCGGGTCAGGATCGATCGGGGTGATCGCCCCGGCCCACGCGCAGTGCGGCGCGTGAGGGCAGGGTGGCCATCAGCACACTGGCCAGCGCAATCGCGAAGGCAAACAACTGCATGCCCGAGAGTGACTCTCCCAATACCAGCACACCCACCAGGGCCGCACTCACCGGCAGCAGCACCGAGAACACACCGCCCTGTGCCGCAGGCACCGCCTTGAGCCCCGTCATCCAGAGCCAGACGGTCCACATGCAGGCCGCCAGGGCATAGAACAGCAGCAGCGCCCAGGTGCCCCAGCCGACGGCGCCGAAGTCGAAGCCCAGCGCGAGGTACAGCCCGAACGGTGTGGTCAGCACAAAGCCCCACAGGTTGATGAGCGCGGTGATGCGTTTGGGCCCCAGGCTGCCCGTGAGTTTTTTGCCGATCACGGTGTAGGCCGCCTCGCAGACCACGGCCCCCACCAGCAGCAACTGCCCCAGCCAGGCCATGTTTTGAGGGTTTTTGGCTGCTACCGCCTGTCCTGCATGGGCTGAGTGCTCTGGTTTCGATAGTGAGAACAGCGCAATGCCTGCCACGGCGCAGACCACCGCCAGCCAGGTGCGTGGCGCCACCCGCTCGCGCAGGAACGCCCAGCCCATCAGCGCCACGGCCGCCGGGATGGCGGCCATGGTCACGCCGGCCGACACCGCATCGGTCAGGCTCACGCCATAAATCATGCAGATGGTGAACAGGAAGTTGCCCAGGAACGACTCCAGGAACAGCAGCCGTCGGGTTTGCGGTGTCAGCGGGGGCTCATCCGCCGGTTTCTTGAGCCAGTGCAGCATGGCCACACCGCCGATGCCAAATCGCATCCAGGCCAGCAAAAACACCGGCAGCACGGCCGCCAGCGGCTTGGACAGCGCCACGTAGCTGCCCACCAGCGACATGCTAAGTGCCAGGCACAGATAGGCGAAGGGGCGGTTGGGCGTGTTCACTAGACTGGGCGCTGTTCAAAAAAACGGCTTACGCAAATGGGTTCAAGCACAGCGCTCGCCACTGGGCGAAGCCTGCTTTGCATCCTTGTTGGCGTAAGTCCTCAAAAAAGAGTGCGCATCATGCCCGACGAATCCACGCCCGCCCGGCAGCCCCGCTGCGTTTTTGTCTACGGCACGCTGCGCAGTGGCGGCAGCAACGACATCACGCGGCTCAAGCCCTCGCCCCGCTATGTAGGGCCTTCACAAGTGGCCGGGGTGCTGTACCACCTGGGGGCCTACCCGGGCATGTTGCTGGGAGGTGAGCGGTGGGTGGTGGGTGAGGTCTATGCCATCGAGCCAGCGCTGGAGGCCATCCTGGATGCCATTGAGGGCGTGGCGGGCCAACCGGGCGATGAATACATCCGGCGGGAGGTGGTGGCGCTGGTCGAGGGGCGGCCGCTGGCGTGCCTGGTGTACGAAATCAATCCACCGTACGTGGCGGCGGCCCCGGTGATTGCCTCTGGCGACTGGCTCCAGGCGGTGGATCTTGGAAGTCAATAAATTTCCCGTAATGTGAAAGTAATTTTTCTCAATGCAAAACGCAATAGATGTTGCATTGCCGCATTTTTTCTCGATATGAGAAATCAATTTCCGTATTGAGAAATCTCGTGGTTAAGTTGTTGTTTTGGAAGGAGAAAATTTATCTCTTCTATAAGACATAAGAGCTTGCGCAGGTCTTATAGAAGACTTAAAGTTGTCTTCAAGGGCGGCACACAGCAGCCCGGCGTTTTCAACCAACCCCTGGAGTGATCTCATGCCCCAATCCCTCAACGAACAACTGAGCCGCGAACAGCAAATTGCCGCCCTGGAAAAAGACTGGGCGACCAACCCCCGCTGGAAGGGTGTGAAGCGCGGTTACAGCGCTGCCGACGTGGTGCGCCTGCGCGGCTCGCTCCCCATCGAGCACACCCTGGCCAAGCGCGGTGCCGAAAAGCTGTGGGACAAGATCAACGGCGGTGCCAAGAAGGGCTACGTGAACGCTTTCGGCGCCATCTCTGCCGGTCAAGCCATGCAGCAAGCCAAGGCTGGCCTCGAAGCCGTGTACCTGTCGGGCTGGCAAGTGGCCGCCGACGGCAACACGTCCGAAACCATGTACCCCGACCAGTCGCTGTATGCGTATGACTCGGTGCCCACCATGGTTCGCCGCATCAACAACACCTTCAAGCGCGCCGACGAAATCCAGTGGGGCCGTGGCATCAACCCCGGCGACAAGGAATTCATCGACTACTTCCTGCCCATCGTGGCCGATGCAGAAGCCGGCTTCGGCGGTGTGCTGAACGCCTTCGAACTGATGAAGAACATGATCCAGGCAGGCGCTGCTGGTGTTCACTTTGAAGACCAACTGGCTGCTGTGAAGAAGTGCGGCCACATGGGTGGCAAGGTGCTGGTGCCTACGCAAGAAGCCTGCGAAAAGCTGATCGCTGCACGTTTTGCCGCTGACGTGATGGGCGTGTCCACCATCGTTCTGGCCCGCACCGACGCTGAAGCAGCCAACCTGATCACGTCCGACCACGACGCCAACGACAAGCCCTTCCTGACTGGCGAGCGCACGCAAGAAGGCTTCTACCGCGTCAAGAACGGCCTGGAGCAAGCCATCAGCCGTGGTGTGGCCTACGCCCCCTACGCCGATCTGGTGTGGTGCGAAACTGGCGTGCCAGATATCGGCTTCGCCCGTGAATTCGCGCAAGCCGTGCATGCTGCCTGCCCCGGCAAGCTGCTGTCCTACAACTGCTCGCCCTCGTTCAACTGGAAGAAGAACCTCAACGACAAGCAGATCGCTTCGTTCCAGGAAGACCTGTCGGCTCTGGGCTACAAGTACCAGTTCATCACGCTGGCCGGTATCCACATCAACTGGTTCAACACCTTCCAGTTCGCCCATGCATACGCTCGCGGCGAAGGCATGAAGCACTACACCGAAATGGTGCAGGAACCTGAATTCGCAGCGCGCGAAAAGGGCTACACCTTCGTGTCGCACCAGCAGGAAGTGGGCGCAGGCTACTTCGACGACGTGACCACCGTGATCCAGGGCGGCTCGTCCTCCGTGAAGGCCCTGACGGGTTCGACCGAAGAAGAGCAGTTCCACTGATCTGAGGGGCAGATGCGCTGCCTGCGTGTGGCGCAAAATGCACCGATTGAAGGCCCGAAGCACCTGCTTCGGGCTTTTTTGTTGGTGGCAAGGTTAAAATGCCAACAAATTCACTGCACAAGAGCGAGAAAGGCAATCTGGTTATGACACCGCGAACTACATCGGAGATGTTGACCGGCCGTTAAGGCTGGCTGTTCGCGCCTGCACGAGATTGCACACACCTCCAAAAAGCGCGGACCTGTTCCGCGCTTTTTTGTTTTCTGGGCCTGGCGCGTGCCCGCACCCATTGCACTGATTGAAAAGAAAGAGTTACTCCCATGATTCACATCACGCTTCCTGATGGCTCGCAGCGCGAATTCCCGGGCCCTGTCACGGTGGCCGAGGTGGCGGCCTCTATTGGTTCTGGTCTGGCCAAGGCAGCCCTGGCTGGCAAGATCGGCGACAAGGTGGTGGACACCAGCTACCAGATCATGGCCGACAGCCCGCTGTCCATCGTCACGGCCAAGGATGCCGATGGGCTGGAGGTCATCCGTCACTCCACGGCCCACTTGCTGGCCTATGCTGTCAAGGAGCTGTTTCCAGAGGCCCAGGTGACCATCGGGCCCGTGATCGAGAACGGCTTTTTCTATGACTTCTCGTACAAGCGCCCCTTCACGCCCGAAGACCTTGTGGCCATCGAAAAGCGCATGATGGAGCTGGCTGCCAAGGACGAGCCCGTGGTGCGCCGCGTGTTGCCGCGCGACGAAGCCGTGGCCTACTTCAAGGGCCTGGGCGAGCACTACAAGGCCGAGATCATCGCCAGCATCCCGAGCAACGAGGATGTGAGCCTGTACCGCGAAGGCAACTTTGAAGACCTGTGCCGCGGCCCCCACGTGCCCAGCACGGGCAAGCTCAAGTTCTTCAAGCTCATGAAAGTGGCGGGTGCCTACTGGCGTGGTGATCACCGCAACGAGATGCTGCAACGCATCTATGGCACGGCCTGGTCCACGAAGGATGAATTGCAACAGTACCTCACGATGCTGGAAGAGGCCGAAAAGCGCGACCACCGCAAGCTGGGCCGCGAGCTGGACCTGTTCCATATGGATGAGCACTCGCCCGGCACCGTTTTCTGGCATCCCAAGGGCTGGGCGCTGTGGCAGGAGGTGGAGCAGTACATGCGCCGCGTGTACCGCAACAACGGCTATCAGGAGGTGAAGGGCCCGCAGATTCTGGACAAGAGCCTGTGGGAGAAGACGGGCCACTGGGACAAGTACCGCGACAACATGTTCACCACCGAGTCGGAAAAGCGCGACTACGCGCTCAAGCCGATGAATTGCCCAGGCCACATCCTGATCTACAAGCAGGGCATCAAGAGCTACCGCGACCTGCCGTTGCGCTACGGTGAGTTTGGCGCCTGCCACCGCAATGAACCCACGGGCGGCCTGCACGGCATCATGCGCGTGCGCGGTTTCACGCAGGACGACGGCCACATCTTCTGCACCGAAGAGCAGGTGCAGGAAGAATGTGCCAACTACACGGCGTTGGTGCAGAAGGTGTACAAGGACTTCGGCTTCACGGACATCATTTACAAGGTGGCGACGCGCCCCGAGGCGCGCATCGGCACTGAAGAAGCCTGGGACCGTGCCGAAAAGGCGCTGATGGATGGCCTGCGCTATTCGGGCTGCGAATTCGAGATCGCGGAAGGTGAGGGGGCCTTCTACGGTCCCAAGATCGAGTACACGCTCAAGGACGCGCTGGGCCGCCAGTGGCAGTGCGGCACGATGCAGATCGACCCGAACCTGCCTGAGCGCCTGGACGCCGAATACGTGGCAGAAGACGGCACCCGCAAGCGCCCGCTGATGCTGCACCGCGCGACGGTGGGCAGCATGGAGCGCTTCATCGGGATGCTGATCGAGCACTATGCTGGCGCCTTCCCTGTGTGGCTCGCGCCGGTGCAGGTTGCGGTGCTCAACATCACCGATGCGCAGGCCGATTACTGTCGCGAAATTGCAGCAAAGCTGCAAAAAGCACTGCCGAATCAAGACCTTAGAGTAGCGGTCGATCTGCGCAACGAGAAGATTACGTATAAAATACGTGAGCATTCGTTGCAAAAGCTGCCGTACATCCTTGTCGCGGGCGACAAGGAGAAGGCCGCAGGAGCCGTCGCAGTTCGCGGCCGGGGCAATCGTGACCTCGGCGTGATGTCTGTTGAAGCGTTCGCTGAGCTGATCGCCCAAGACATCGCCACCAAAGCCTGATTTTTGCTTTAAAACATGCTTTGGCGCATGCCAATTGTGCGGTTGTTGCTACAAAAATTGTAGTGTTTTGATTCAAGGAAGATAGCCATCGCTACTGAATTTCGTGATCGTCGCCACCGGGAAGAGCGCAAGCATCGCCTGAACCGTGAAATCATGGCCCCGGAAGTCCGCCTGTCCGGGCCTGACAACGAGCCTTTGGGTGTTGTCAGCCTGATGGAAGCCCTGCGCATGGCGGGCGAGCTGGATGTGGATCTGGTGGAAATTGCCGCTACGGCTAATCCGCCAGTGTGCCGCCTCATGGACTACGGCAAGTTCAAGTACCAAGAGCAAAAGCGTGCGGCGGAAGCCAAAGCCAAGCAGACGGTCATTGAGATCAAGGAAGTCAAGTTCCGTCCCGGAACAGACGATGGCGACTACAACATCAAGATGCGCAATATCCGCCGTTTTCTGGCGGATGGCGACAAATGCAAGATCACGCTGCGTTTCCGCGGCCGTGAGATCACGCACCAGGAACTCGGTCTGGCTTTGCTGAACCGGATTCGTGACGAACTGGCTGACAGCATCATCATCGAGCAGTTTCCCAAGCTGGAAGGCCGCCAGATGATCATGATGATTGCACCAGGCCGCAAGAAGCCTGCTGCCAAGCCTGCCGCAGAAGGTGCGCCAGCGCCTGGTGCCGCTGCCTGATCGGTGGTGGGGTGATTGTCGAGATTTGAGCGCTGCGCCTGAAAGGGTGTAGTGCTTGAAGGTGGTGTGCAAGCACTGCCAAACGAAAGGCGAGAGCCTTTCGAAAAAGTGGCTCGGGGCCAACAAGTTTGCAGATCGGTTTGCAAACGCCTCACGAGCACAACGAAGAAGGAGCATTCACATGCCCAAAATGAAGACCAAGAGCAGCGCGAAAAAACGTTTCCGCGTTCGTCCCGGTGGCACCGTCAAGCGCGGTCAAGCCTTCAAGCGTCACATCTTGACCAAGAAGACCACCAAGAACAAGCGCCACCTGCGTGGTGCAGTGAATGTGCATGAGACCAACATGGGCTCGATCGCACAAATGCTGCCCAGCGCTGGCCTTTAATAACTGACGAACAAGGAGTACATACATGCCTCGCGTCAAACGTGGTGTAACGGCCCGTGCCCGTCACAAGAAAGTTCTCGCCCTTGCCAAGGGCTTCCGTGGTCGCCGCGGTAACGTCTTCCGTATCGCCAAACAGGCGGTAATGAAGGCTGGGCAGTATGCCTACCGTGACCGCCGCACCAAGAAGCGCGTGTTCCGCCAGCTGTGGATCGCCCGTATCAACGCCGCTGCCCGTGAACTGGGTCTGACCTACAGCCAGTTCGCCAACGGCCTGAAGAAGGCTTCCATCGAGATCGACCGCAAGATGCTGGCCGACCTCGCAGTGCACGACAAGGCTGCCTTTGGCAGCATCGTGGAGCAAGTCAAGGCCAAGCTGGCTGCTTGAGTTCACGATGAGCGGCTATCGTTCTGATAGCTGCTTGCGCAATAACAGCAAGGGCTAGGGCTTGAAAAGGCACTAGCCCTTGTTCATTTTCAAGAGTCGATATGAACGAGTTGGATTCCCTGGTTGAAAGCGCGACGCAACTGTTTGCCCAAAGCGCCACTCCCGCTGATCTGGAAAACGCCAAGGCGCAGTTTTTGGGAAAGTCGGGCCGTGTGACCGAGCTCATGAAGGGCATGGCGCAGCTTTCCGTCGAGGAAAAAAAGTCTCGTGGTGCAGCCATTAACGTGGCCAAGCAGGCCATTGAGGCAGCGCTGACCGCACGTCGCCAGGCGCTGGCTGACGCAGAGCTGCAGGTCCAGCTCAAGGCCGAGGCCCTGGACGTAAGCCTGCCAGGGCGCCAGCGCGGGCAGGGCGGCCTGCACCCCGTGTCTCTCACATTCGAGCGCATCGAGGGCATCTTCGGTTCCATGGGTTTCGACGTGGCCCAGGGC
>NZ_JBWKZU010000088.1:0-15043 GCF_059424825.1 Acidovorax sp. GW101-11A03
CCAAGGCGAAGTGTTTCCTATGTCTCCGCACACCTGTTTCCCATGTGTCCGGTCTGAACAGGCGACGCGAAAGAAAGGGACTCGCCCGCCGGGGCGACATCCCGGCCTCCGCCCTCAACCCAAGCACGCCGCTCAAACCGGAGAACGAGCTTCCCCCGGCTTCGACAAGCTCAGCCCGAGCGGCAGGAGCAAGACTAACGACTATAAAAACAATAGCTACTACCGCATATTCCACAGGCGCCAGCAGCCAAAAACGTTCAAAAATCCATTTCCATCACCCTTTCAACCACCCCCTCAACCTCTCCACCCCTTCCCCCAACCGCCCCACATCCCGGCTCGCAAAACACCACCGCAACCACCCCGACGCCTCCCCCCCAAACGCACTGCCCGGCGCCAACCCCAACCCCGCCTCCCGCACCAACCGCTTGGCGAGTGGCAAACACTCGTCATGCCCGTCGATGTGGAAGAACGCATACATGCCCCCACGCGGCGTGGCCACCGACACCCCTGGCACATCGGCCAGCAACGGCACCAGCGTGTCCCGGCAGGTCTTCAGATGCGCCACCAGCGCAGGCGTCACCTCCTCCGTGCGCTGCAGCGCCACCGTGGCTGCGCGCTGCACAAACACCGGCGCGCACGAGGTGTTGAACTCGATCAGCTTGCCGACGGCATGCGTCATCGACGGTGGCAGCACCAGCCACCCCAGACGCCAGCCGGTCATCAGAAAACTCTTGGAAAAACTGTGCGTCACGATCAGCCGGTCCTCGGGCTCAGCCACGTCCAGAAAGCTGGGTGCGGCGCCGTTGGCCGTGTCGCCTGCGTAGTACAGCCGCTCATACACCTCGTCCGCCAAAATCCACGTACCCGTGCGGCGGCAGTGCGCCAGGATGGTGGCTTGCTCCTCACGTGTCAGCGTCCAGCCTGTGGGGTTGTTGGGCGCGTTGACCACCAGCAGGCGCGTGCCGGGCGTGATGGCGGCCAGCAGCGCATCCATGTCCAGCTGCCACGCGCCCTCTGCGTCGGCCACCAGCGGCACGGTGCGCACCTGTGCGCCCAGAATGCGTGGCTGCGCCACCAGGTTGGGCCACACGGGGGTCACCAGCACCACCTCGTCGCCCGCGTCCACCAGGGCCTGCACGGCCACCATCAGGCCATTCACGCCGCCGGATGTGACGGCGATGCGGTCGAACCACGCATCGGTGTGTTGCTGCGGGTGCAGTCCATGCATGTAGCCCGCAATCGCGTGGCGCAGCTCAGGCAGGCCCAGGTTGTGGGCGTAAAAGGTTTCGCCCTTTTGCAGCGACGCAATCGCTGCCTCACGGATGAAATCGGGCGTCACCTGGTCGCTCTCGCCAAACCAGAACTTCAGCACATCGCTGCGCCCCAGGCCCTCGTTGGCCACTTCGCGGATGCGCGACTCTTCGAGGCTTTGGACTACTTCTCGCATGCAATCTCCTTGAAATACACAGCCATCATCGCAGGCGTATAGTCGTTTTTTTGATTTTTTCACCACCTTGGCTGACCAACCAACGCTCATGACCTATCCCAACACCCAGCTCTTCATCGCAGGCCAGTGGCAAGACGCCGCTGAAGGCAAGACCCTTGCCGTGTTCAACCCCGCCACGGGCAAGGAAATCGGCCGTGTGGCCCATGCCACCAAGGTGGACCTGGATCGCGCCCTGGATGCAGCGCAAAAAGGCTTTGAAGCCTGGCGTGACATCCCCGCCGCCGAGCGCGCCAAGACCATGCGCCGCGCAGCGGCCCTGATGCGCGAGCGCGCCGAGGCCATTGCCGCCATCATGGTGCAAGAGCAGGGCAAGCCGCTGGCAGAAGCCAAGGTCGAGACCATGGCATCTGCCGACATCATCGAGTGGTTTGCCGACGAATCCCTGCGCGTGTATGGCCGCATCGTGCCCTCGCGCAACCTCAAGGCGCAGCAGATGGTGCTGAAGGACCCGGTGGGCCCCGTGGCCGCGTTCACGCCCTGGAACTTCCCCATCAATCAGGTGGTGCGCAAGCTGGCCGCCGCGCTGGCTGCGGGCTGCTCCATCCTCGTCAAGGCGCCCGAAGAAACCCCCGCCAGCCCGGCCGAGCTGATCCGCGCATTTGCCGACGCGGGCGTGCCCGTGGGCACCGTGGGTCTGGTGTACGGTGACCCGGCTGAAATCTCCAGCTACCTCATCCCGCACCCCATCATCCGCAAGGTCACGTTCACCGGCTCCACGCCCGTGGGCAAGCAGCTGGCCGCGCTGGCCGGCAAGCACATGAAGCGCGTGACCATGGAGCTGGGCGGCCACGCACCGGTCATCGTGGCCGAAGACGCCGATCTGGAACTGGCCATCAAGATCAGCAGCGGCGCCAAGTTCCGCAACGCGGGCCAGGTCTGCATTTCGCCCACGCGCTATCTGGTGCACGAAAGCGTCCGTGCCGACTTTGTGGCCGCGTTTGCCAAGTACGCGCAGGGCCTGAAGGTGGGTGACGGCCTGACGGCGGGCACGCAGATGGGCCCGCTGGCCAACCCGCGCCGCATCACCGCCATGGCCGACTTGCTGGCCGATGCGGTGCAGCAGGGCGCCAAGGTGCTGGCCGGTGGCGAGCGCATTGGCAGCGAAGGCAACTTCTTTGCGCCCACGGTGCTGAACGACGTGCCCTTGTCGGCCCGCATCGTCAACGAAGAACCCTTCGGCCCCGTGGCTGCCGTGCGTGGTTTCACCAAGATCGAGGACGCCATTGCCGAAGCCAACCGCCTGCCGTTTGGCTTGGCCGGCTATGCCTTCACCACGTCGCTGAAGAACGCGCACCTGCTGGCCCAGCGCCTGGAAGTGGGCATGCTCTGGATCAACCAGGCCGCAGCCCCAGCGGCCGAGCTGCCGTTTGGCGGCCTGAAGGACTCGGGCTACGGCTCCGAAGGCGGCCCCGAGGCCATCGAGGCGCACATGAACACGCGCCTGGTGTCGATCATGAACGTGTAAAGCATGCCCCGCCGGGCGGCACGCCTTGGTGCATGCCGCCTGCTTCGAGGGGTGAACAAGGGCCTGCGGGCTGTCTCCCGGGAGTTTTCCGCGAGGCTGCGCGCAGGCCCTTTGCTTTGTTGTGGTGCGGCGGTACGCGCGGGGCTGCTGCAGTACGGCAGGATGCAATGGTGACGTGTGTGGAGGAAGGGTTTGACACAGCCCATTAAAAACATATCATGATATATATCTAGGTGAAAAAACATGATCGAAGACATCGTCAAGGAACTCGGCTTTCTCACCCTCGGCACCCGCTTCAAGCGCATTGGCGAGGCGCTGCAGGCACAAACCCAGGCGCTGCTGACCGAGCACGGCATTGGCATGCCTGCGGCGCACTTCCCGCTGTTGGCCGCGCTGGACTGGCACGGCCCACTGGGGGTGGGCGAGCTGAGCCAGGCCGTGGGCGTGAGCCAGCCCGTGGTCACCCGCTCGCTCAAAGGCCTGGAGGACAGCGGCCTGGTGGTGTCCGAAGCGGTGGAGGGCGACCGGCGCATACGGCGCGTGGCGCTCAGCCCAGAGGGGCAGGCCCTGGTCCAGCGCGCCCAGCGCGAGGTCTGGCCCGTGATCGAAGCCTCGGTGGCCCAGGTGTGTGCACCGCTCGACGGCCCTTTGCTGCAGCAGCTCGCGGCGCTGGAGGTGGGCCTGCAGCGCACCTCGTTGCTGCAGCGCTCGGCAGCCGCGATTGCGAGTGAGCCGCCCCTACGCAAGCGCAAAACCCCCGTCCCCGGAAAACCCGCAAAAAAGACCCAGGAAACCTCACGATGAGCACCACCAACAATCCCTTCGACCGGCCCGTCTGGGCATCCCTGGCCTACGCGCCCCTCCTGGCCGAAGGCGGTGACCAGGCCCGGCGCTACCGGCGCGATGTCAACCTGTTTGCATCCGCCCGGGACGACGGTGACGGCGCCAGCCTGGCGGCCCTGGCCCCGCTGGTGGCCGAGGGCGAGGCCGTGTTTGTGCTGCAAGCCCAGCCCGCCCCCGTGCCCCCCGGCCTGCAGGCCCTGCGCCGCGCCGAGGGTGTGCAGATGCTGACCATGCAGGCGATTGCGCCCGAGCCCGGCAAGGAAGACATCGTGGAGCTGGGCGACGCCGATGCCGCCGAGATGCTCGCCCTGGCCCTGCTCACCGAGCCCGGCCCGTTCCTGCCCCGCACCCACACCATGGGCCGCTTCATCGGCATCCGCGTGGGCGGCCGCCTGGCGGCCATGGCGGGCGAGCGCATGCGCTTTGCGGGCGGCACCGAGGTGAGCGGTGTCTGCACCCACCCGGACTTTCGCGGTCACGGCTTTGCACGCAGGCTGTCATCGGTGGTGGCGCATGCCATCCAGCAGCGGGGCGACCAGGCGTTTTTGCACGCGTGGGCGACGAACACAGCGGCAATTGCCTTGTATGAAAGCCTAGGGTTTCGCATCCGCACCGGGGTGCATGTGGTGGTGCTGGGGCGGTGAAGAATTTTCAGACAAGCAGCATGGTGCTGCAGTTTCTGTTCCGGTGCGTAGGATCGTTACTATTCCGTTCCTGACGGAGGTATCGGCCCATGTTGTTGACGCGACTGCTTGCTCCATGGTTGGCTTTGTTTTGCGCCTTGCCCGCTATCGCGGGCATGGAGAGAGAAAGCCACAGCACCCGTGGCGGATTGTTCTTTGCTTTGCTGCCGCCCGATGCCGAGCGGGTGATGGCACGTTTTGATGACAAGGCCCAGCTGCAGCGGCTGGTGCAGCACTGCAATGCGGACAAGGCGGTGTTTGCATTGCAAGGCGGCGTGAAGTACCAGTGCAAGGCCGAGGTGTTCAAGACCCAGCCCGGCGCCGACGACTGGGACGTGACAGGGGTGACCGTGCAAGGCCCGGCCCGCCAGAGTGAGCGCAGGCAGTACGCGCTGTTTTCGATGGCGCCACCCGCCACGCCCCGGTGGGACGTGCGCAAGATCGACCCTGACCTCCGCACCGAACTGCAGACCTACATCCAGTCCGACACGCGCCGCTTTGGCGCACTGTTGCGCCAACTGAAGTGGGACGATGCCAGGTCGATCCAGCAGCCCCACGACGCCCCCGGCGCGCGCACCACGGTGGTGGTGCCTGGCAAGGTGGTGCGCGACGCGGACGCGTTCTACCAGGCGCAAAGGCACCATGTGTTTGTGCGCAGCAGCCAAGGTGTTTATGCCTACATGGGGGAGGTGCCTGGAACCCCTGAGAGCCATGTCGATATCGATGGCAACGACCTGCCCGGGCTGGTGGTGGAGGAAGGGTGTGATGGCTGGTGCATCAGCCTGTGGCGCCTGACCGGCGGGCTGCGGCAGGTGGGGCGGTTTGGGGGCATTGATGCCGCTGTATGTCTGCTCGGCACCCGCCATGTGGCAGACACTGCCCATCGGTGAAAGTCCCATGCGCCCGGCACATGTCCATTCGGACGCCCCGTCGCTGCCGTAGCATGTCCGCCTGTCCACACACCAGCTGTACCCGATGCCTTCGATAGTACGTGCCACCAGAATTTTTCTGATCTGCGGACTGGCGGCCCATGCCGTGTGGCATGGCTACACCGCCGACCTTGCTGGCGAGACCGCCTGGGGCGGCTATGCCAAAGCGGCCGCCTGTGCTGTTGCCGCTATGGGCCTGTGGCGGGGCGTGATGTGGGGGCTCAGTCTGGCCAGCGTGGTGTGGATGGTCGAGTGCCTGCGCTGGACGATGCGCTACTTCCTCTCTGCTGGCGAGCTGCGCGTGCCATTACTTCTGGACAGTCTTGTGGGTTCACCTATCCCGCTTCCGGTGCACATCGTTCTGGCCCTGGTGTTCGCTGTGGGCATGTTGGCGCCGTTGGTGGTGCTGGGGCGGCGTGGTGAAGGATGGCTCGGGGCAGGGCCTACCAAAAAACCAAAATTCAGATGACCATTAAAAAGCAAGACCTTCAAGTGCCTGCCCTCAGGGATGCGGATTCGGAGCGTCCTATTCCTTCGGCTTGGCGACCGGTCATTTGTGAGATTGTTCGTGCGTTTGTGGGGCGAGACTACGCATTGAGCGTAGGTGTTCCCGGCGTTTCACCTGTGTCGTCTGAGACGGCAGAACATATCGAGAAATACATCCAGCATTACGGAGAGGAATTGGTGGAGCTCCCGGAGGAAACCTGGGATTCCTCCGTGTGCATCTGGATGGGAGTTCGGTGGGATGCGCTGATTGATCTCTGGACGTCTTCCGAGGGAAGAAGTGACCTTGTGCTCAGTCTCAGGGTGTCTGAGGACGGTAGCGGGTTCAAGTTTGATGTCTACATGGTCTACGTACCATAGCGCGTGTCATGCGGGTTCGGGCACGAACGGATTGAGTACTCCCGGACCAGTGCGTTGAACTTCGCCGCGTTCTTGGTAGCCGCCGCAAATCCTCGCAAACAAAGCCCCGGCTCATCGATAAGCCGGGGCTTTTTTTGTTTGCTATTATTTTTATAGCTACTAAGGCTTGTCCATAGCGCGGAGAAGCCCATTCTGGCTTGAATCTCTTCAAGCCAGCATTTTCCAGCAGCCTCAGAACCGGTACGTCGAAGTCAGCGTGTACGTCCGCGCCTGCCCATAGAAGCAATCGCCCCGCGCCAGGCACTGGGTGATGTGCACCTTGTCGGCCAGGTTGACCACGTTGAAGGCCACGCGCCAGTCGCCTGCGTCGTAGGCCACCATCGCATCGGCCAGGGTGGCGGCCGGGGTGCTGATGGCGCTGGTGCCGCTCCATTGTGAGCCGGTGTAGCGCACGCCCGCGCCCACGGTCCAGCCGCCACGGCCTTCGCTGGCAAAGCGGTGGCTCAGCCACGCGGATGCTGTGTGCTTGGGCACGCTGGCGACCGGGGTGCCTTGGTCGCCGGCGTTGCTGCGGCTGATCTTTGCGTCGGTGAAGGCGTAGCCCACGGTGAAGTCCCACTGGCGTGCCAGGCTGGCCTGCACCTCGGCTTCGAAGCCCTTGACCTTGACTTCACCGATCTGCAGGCTGTTGAGCGGGTTGGTTGGGTCGGTGGTCTTGCGGTTCTTCTCGCGCAGCTGGTAGACGGCGGCGAAGGCGCTGATGCCCTGGCCGGGCGGTTGCCACTTCACACCGGCCTCCCACTGCTCGCCACGCTGGGGCTTGAAGGGCACGCCGTAGAAGTTGGCGCCGCCCAGTGGCTGGAAGGATTCGGAATAGCCCGCATACGGGGCCCAGCCGCCGTCCATCTGGTAGGTGACGCCAGCGCGTTTGCTCCAGGCCTTGTCGTTGACGGCAGCGGCGGGGCGGCCTTCGGTGTCGCTCTTGGCGTTGTCATGGCGCAGGCCCAGGGTGGCGGTCCAGCGGCCCCACTTGATCTGGTCCTGGGCGTAGAAGCCCAGCTGGCGCTGCTCGACGCTGGGCACGCGTGCCAGGGCCGATGCCGATGGCGCCGTGAAGTTGCCGTACACGGGGTTGTAGACGTCGATGGCGGGCGCCACGGCGCGCCAGCTTTGCTGGCCCCAGTGGTTGCGCTGCACATCGAGGCCGCCCAGCACTGTGTGCTCGGTTTCACCCCAGCGCAGCTTGCCTTCGACCTGGGTATCCACCAGCAGCATGCGCGCGTTGCCCAGCGTCCACGAGGCGTCGCGCAGCACGGTGCGGTTGTCGGCGTTGAACACGGGGCGTGCGGGGCGGCCCAGTGCGGCATTGGCGGTGAAGCTGGTGTACAGCGTGCGGTAGTCCACGTCGCTCACACTGCGGCGCAGGTTCTGGCGCACGGTCCAGGCGCTGTCGATCTGGTGGCTGAACAGGTAGCCCCAGGAGGTGCTTTCGGAGTTGTAGCGGTCCCAGCCGGGTTCGCTGATGAAGGTGTTGGTGGGGATCTGCCCGTAGCGGTTGGGCAGCTGCGTGCCCTGCCAGGGGAAGAAGCCGATGAGCGAGCCGCTCTTGTCCTTCTGGTGCGTGAGCTGCAGTGTGAGCGAGGTGGCGGCACTGGGCTTCCAGGTGACGGTGGGGGCGATCACCACGCGGTCGTCGCGCACATGGTCCACCTGCGTGTCGCTGTCGCGGCCCACGGCCACCAGGCGGTAGAGCCATTCGCCATCCTGCGTGAGCTTGCCGGTCATGTCGGCGGCGATCTGCTTGCGTGCGTTGCTGCCCAGTTGCACCTGCACTTCGCGCTGCGTTTCGGTCTGCGGGCGCTTGCTGGTGAGGTTGAGCACACCGCCCACGCTGCCCTGGCCATACAACACGGACGAGGGGCCGCGCAGAAACTCGACACGCTCCAGCGTGTACGGGTCGGGCCGGGTGTCGTTCCAGTAGCCTATGAAGCGCACCATGCCATCCAGGTACTGCGTCACATCGCCGCCGCGCGCCTTGAAGGTGTCGCCCCGGCTGTCAAAGTAGTTCGACACCGCCCCGGCCGTGTACGCCGTGACCTGGCGCAGTGTCTGCACGCCCTGGGCCTCCATCTGGTCGCGGGTGATGACGCTGATGGCCTGTGGGGTTTCGATGAGCGGGGTGTCGGTCTTGGTGGCGCTCAGGGCGCGCTTGGCCACAAAGCCGGTGACCGGCGCGGTGGGGTTCTCCTGCTCGGCGCCCGCGCTCACGGTGACGGGGGCGAGGGCTTTTTCTGCCGTGGGGGCGGTTGGGGCAGTGGGTGCGGCCTGCTGCGCATGGGCCGCGCCGCACAGGGCAAGCAGGGCCGCATGTGCGATGGCGGTGCGGCAGACGGTGATGCCAGATTGCATGGTGCTGTTTCTCCGAGGGTCGAAAAAAGGGTTCAGGCCCGCTGGCCAGGCATGGCGTGTCGCGTGCCGGGTTGTGGGTGGGCCGATGGGGCAGCGCGCCGATGCGCCTTGGGCGCCGGTTGTCAGAACGTGTAGTCCAGCGACACCTGCAGGCTGCGGGGCGTGCCCGGCACCACAGCGGCAAAGCCTGCGGCGGTGGTCGATCCGTCCAGGTAGTAGCGGCGGTTGCCCGCGTTTTTCAGGTTGGCCTGTATCCGCACGCCACCCGCAAACTGGTAGCCCACGGCCAGGTCCACCACGGTGTAGCCGGGCAGGCGCCATTGGTTGTCGTTGGCGGTGAACTTGTCGCCCTGGTGCACCAGGCCGCCGCCTACCCACAGACCGGGCAGCTGCGGCAGGCGGTACTGCGTCCACAGCGATGCGGCGCGGCGCGTGGCCAGCCCCACGCGGTGGCCTACGTTGGCACCGGCTACGGTGTCGGCCAGCACCTTGGGGTCGTGGAAGCTCGCGTTGGCCGTCACCGTCCAGCCGGGCGTGATGCGGCCTTGCAGCTCCAGCTCGATGCCCTGGATGCGCTGGCGAGCCGTGAGCACCGAGTAGCCCGGGTGTGCGGGGTCGTTGGCGGGGGCGTTGGTGAACTCCAGGTCAAAGGCGGCCACGGTGGTCATCAGGCGCTGGCCCAGCCATTCCTGCTTCCAGCCCACTTCCAGCTGCTTGCCCTCCGAAGGCGGGGCCGACTGAGAGCCCCACACCAGCGTGCCCGAGTTGGCCTGGAACGAGCGCGCGTGGCTGGCGTAGACCATGCTGCCCGGGCGCGGCTGCCAGGTCAGTGCGGCGCTGGGCTGGGTCTTGCTCAGGTCGGTGACGGGCGTGGTGTAGGCGTCCTTGAAGCGGTCATGGCGCAGGCCCAGCAGCAGGCCGAAGTCGCCCAGCGCCAGGCGGTCTTGCACAAACAGGCCGGTGTTGCGTGCGTCGGTGGACAGGCGGGTCACGCCCGTGGAAGCCACGGGCGGCACCAGGCCCGCGATGGGGTTGTAGAGGTCGATGGTGCCCAGGTTGCCCCGGGTGACTGCGCCGTAGACGCCTGCATTGGCGCGCCAGTCCAGGCCCGCCAGCAACTGGTGCTGCACGGCTCCGGTCTGCAGCTTGGCACGCAGCTCGGCCAGCGCGGTGTCGGCGGTGTATTCCTGCCCCGGCGCCAGCCAGTAGCCGCGCGCCACCTTGCCATTGGTGACGGGGCCCATGGGCGAGGGCAGGTTCACGTTGCGGTGGGTTTCGTTGCGCGAGAGGTGCACGCGGCCTTCGATGCCGTTGGCGAAGCGGTGCTGCAGTTCGGTGGAGTAAAAGCGCAGGCTCCCCTTGGTGTTGAGCCAGCGCTCGCCATAGAACGCGCCCACGGGCAGCACGTCGGCGCTGCGCGGGTTCTTGGGGTCGGGCACGGCCAGGCCCACGGTCGATACGCCCTCGCTGCTCTGGGTCTCGGCCTGCGCGCGCCAGACGGTGTCGGGCGTGATCTGCCACTCCAGGCTGCCCGCCACGCCCTGTTTGCGCGGGGTGTTGCCGTCCACAAAACTGCCGCCCCGGCTGGCGCCGCCGTCCAGGCGGTAGCGCAGCGTGCCGTCGGTGTTGAGCGGGCCCGTCAGATCAAAATCGGCGCTGCGCCAGCCATGGCTGCCTGCGCCGATCTTCACGGTGCGCAGCGGCTCGGCAAGGGGCCGCTTGCTCACATAGTTGATGAGCCCGCCGGGCGCGACCTGGCCAAACTCCAGCGCGGCCGGGCCCTTGATGACTTCCACACGGTCGATGTTGAACAGCGGTGGGTCCAGCAGGTGGGCAAACTTGGCGCCGTCGCGCAGGTAGTTGTAGGTGTTGTTGGCCCACAGCCCCCGGATGGCGAACTGCGAGTACGAGCCGTAGTACTCGCTGCGCGACGACACGCCCGAGGCGTTGCGCAGCACGTCGCGTTCGGTGGTGGCCATCTGCTGCTCCAGCAGCGCGCCGTCGATCACGCTCACGGCGCGCGGTGTCTCCAGCACCGACAGGCCCAGGCGCGAGCTGGCCTGCGCACGGCGTGCGGGTGTGGCGGCGGCGCCAGCGGTGGAGTCCACCACATCCACCTGGCGCAACGAGGGCGCATTGGCAGCGGGGGCAGGGGCGGTGTTGTCGGCCGTGCCCGTCTGTGCCTGGGCCATGCCATACAGAGCCAGCAGCACGGCCTGGGCGACGGCGGTGCGCAGAAGATGATAGTGGATCATTTGCTATTGATTTGGTAGCTTAAAGCCGATATGCAGAGGGCGGAAGGGCCTGTTTTCATTCAAAAAACAGGCGCAGCGCAGCCGCGAAAAGCCTTGACCCGGCAACCCCGCAGGTGGGGTGCAGGTTCCGGGTGTTGCAAGGGCCCCGCTGGGCCCCGCAGATCAGTGGCCCTTGGCGGGCGGCTCGGGCAGCGCGGGCGATGCCATGCCGTCCTTCTGCACAAAGCTCAGCGTGGTCACGTAGCTGGTTTCGCCATACGGCTTGCCCTGCGCCTCACCGGCGGTCTTGTCGCTGTGCTTGACCTCGGCCACGTACTGGCCCTTCCAGGGCAGGGCAAAAGTCACCGTGCCGTCGTCGCCGCTTTGTTCGCCGCGCGACCAGCCCGAGGGCGCCACCATCTCCACCTGCACCTTGGGCAGGGGCGCGCCGTTGAACACCACCTTGAACTCGCCGGGCTTGCCGGTGGGCACCAGGTCCAGAGCCTTGGTGTTGGCCTCGGCCGCCTGGCCCGCGTTGGCCACCCAGCGCGCGGCGGGCACCCACAGCATGGCGGGCTGGTTGCGCTTGCTGCGGTCGATCAGCGGGTAGCTGGCCGTGGCAAACAGCGTCTGTGCATCGGCCTGGGTGGTGTAGCTGAAGGCGTCCTTGCCCAGCTTGCCTTCCAGGCGCTGTGTGCCTGCAGCGCTGCGCTGGTCGAGCGCGGGCGCACCCAGGAACTTGTCGAGCGCACCGGGCGAAGACTCGCGCAGGTTCTCATTGAATTCGCCAAAGTGCAGGCGGGCCTGGCCACCTGCGTTTTCCAGCCACACCTGGTGGGCGTGGGCGCTGGTGACGGCGGTGAGGGACGCGCAGGCAATCAGGGTGGCGAGCAGCGGGGCCTGGAGGCGCAGGGACGAGGACATGGCAGTTTCCTTTCGGTGGTTTCAACAAAAAATGTGCGTGCGCAGGGCGTGCCCGGCCCCGGCGGGGCCAGGGGCAATCCCTGTGCGAAAGAAGTTGGCTGCCTGCGCCCGGTGGTC
This sequence comes from Acidovorax sp. GW101-11A03, assembly GCF_059424825.1. Classification (NCBI taxonomy): domain Bacteria; kingdom Pseudomonadati; phylum Pseudomonadota; class Betaproteobacteria; order Burkholderiales; family Comamonadaceae; genus Acidovorax; species Acidovorax sp. GW101-11A03. Next base: position 11,976 of record NZ_JBWKZU010000088.1, read on the forward strand.
TGGCGCTGGGTGGCTGGGGCCGGGCGGCTGGCTGAACGGCGCCGACCGGGGTGCGTCAGAAATCGACGCTGGCGCTCAAAGAGAAGGTGCGTGGCGCGCCCACCACCAGGTAGCCCGCGCCGGGGTAGCCGCCCGATGAGGCCCAGTAGTTGCGGTTGGTCGCGTTGTCCACGCGGGCGCGCAGCGTGACCAGGCGGCCCTGCACCTCGGTGAGGTAGCGCACGCCCAGGTCCAGGCGGTTCCAGCCGGGCACGCGCAGCGTGTTGGTGGCGTTGGCATAGACCGCGCCGGTGTGCACCAGGCGGCCATCCACGGCCAAGCCGCTCACGCCGGGCACATCCCATTCGACGCCTACATTGGCCTGCAGCCTGGGCACGCCAATCACGCGGCGGCCGTCGGTGCTGGCGGCGCCGGTGGCGATCTGCTTGGCGTTGAGCCAGGTCAGGCCGCCCAGCAGGCGCAGACCCTTGGTCGCCTCGCCCTGCACGGCCAGCTCGATACCCTGGTGGCGGTCCTTGCCGCTGCTGCCAAAAAGGTTGTCGCTGCCCACGTAGGCACGCGGCTTGATGGTGGAGAACAGCGCCACGCTGCCGCCAAAGCGCCCGCCGTCCCACTTCACGCCCACTTCCTTTTGTTTGGAGACATAGGGCGCCAGCATCTCGCCCCGGTTGGCGGCGGTGCTGGGCGCGGTCTGGCCCTGGCTCAGGCCTTCCACATAGTTGGCGTATACCGACAGGCTTTTGCCCCACTTGTACACCGCCGCCAGCAGCGGGCTGGTGCGGCTTTGGTCGTAGCGGTCGGTCTGCACGGCGGTGCCGTAGGCGTAGTTGGCGATCTCCAGCGACTGGTGGCGCAGGCCCACGGTGAGCAGCAGGCGGTTATCGAGCAGCGACATTGTGTCGCCCATCGCCAGGCTGGTCAGGCGCGTGCTGCCGGTGATGCGCGGGTCGGCCAGGTCGCCGCCCCGGATGGTGTTGGCGCTCAGCGCGGGCAGGGCCGAATACACAGGGCGGTAGAGGTTGGTGGCCTGCGTGTTGCCAAAGTCCATGGCATACGCGTTCTTCTTGTCGGCGCTGAAGTGCGACGCCACTGCCACCCATTCATGCCCCACGCTGCCGGTCTGCAGCCTGCCGCGCAGGCCCAGCTCGCCGGTGTTCACGCTGTCCTTGCGGGTGTTGTCAAAGCGGTAGGTGGTGCCCGTGCCGGTGCTGCTGTTGGCCACCGTGAGGTTGGCCAGCGAATTCGCCTCGGTGCCCCGGCGCGCACCTGCCGCAGCCCAGCCGGTCACGTGGGGCGAGATGTCCCACTCGCCGCGCAGCGTGCCAAAGGTGTCGCGTTCGTTGGAATAGGTCCAGGGCTGCGCAAAGTTGGTGGCGTTGTCGGGTGCGGTGGGCACCTGCGTCGCGGTGGCGTCCAGCGTCACGTTGGTGCGGGTGTTGCGCAGCTTGTGGTCTTGCCAGCCGATGTCGCCCGACAGGCGCACGTCGCGGCTGCGCCAGTCCAGGCCCACGGCCACCAGGCCCAGTTTCACGTCTTCATCGTCCACGCCGGTGCCGCCGCTGTGGGTGGCGGCATTCAAGCGGATGCCGGTGTTGCCGTCGGGCCCGAAGCGGCGGGCCACATCGGCCGCCAGCTGCGTCTGGCCGCCGCTGGCCACGCCAAAGGTCACGCGGTTCAAAGGCTCGTTGGGCGCGCGCTTGGGCAGCAGGTTGATGCTGCCGCCAATGCCGCCGCCGTTGGGGCTGGCACCGTTCAAAAAGGCCGAGGCGCCGCGCAGCACTTCCACGCGCTCGAACAGCTCGGTGGCGATGTACTGGCGCGGCAGCAGGCTGTACAGGCCGTTGTATGCCGTGTCGTCCGACCCGAGCAGGAAGCCGCGAATGAAATACGACTCCTGAAAATTGCCAAAGCCGCGTGCCACACGCACCGTGGGGTCGTTCTGCAGCACGTCGCCCACGCTGCGCGCGTGGCGGTCCTGGATCAGCTCGTTGGTGTAGCTGGTGATGGAAAACGGTGTCTCCATCGCATCCCGCGTGCCCAGCACGCCCGCGCGGCCGCCGCGCGCCACCTGGCCGCCGGGGTAGGCGGGCGACAAACCCTGGGCCGATGCATCGGCGCTGGCGTTCACGGTCACGGTGGACAGGGTCTTGGCTTCGCCCGCAACGGCGGGGGCCGGTGCTTGCTGCGCATGCAGTGCAGGTGCGGCCAGGGCCAGCACCACCACGGCCGCAGCCAGTGCGACAGGGGTGGCAGAAAACGAAGGGCGTATCAGCGGGGCGGTGTATGGGGATGGTGCGGAACGCATGGGGGAGGGGATCAAAGAAACAAGGAACTCAGCGCGGAGCGGAGGAAGACGTGCAGGATGCATGGGCTGCGGCTGCTGCAGCGGATGTGCGGGGCCAGCTGTACCAGCCCATCACTGCCACCGGCACACCCAGCGCCACCCATGACCACCAGTCGCCCCAGGTGTCAGACACCAGGGCCGTGAGCAGCCCCGTGGTGGTGAGCACGCCCATCACAATGGGCCCGCCCCACAGGGTCCAGAAAGGGCTGTGCTTTTTCATGCAGCCCCCTCGGTGGTGCGCGCTGCGCCCGATGCGGGCAATGCGCCGCCCGCAAAGCCGCCGGTGGTGCCGCCTGCAGTTTGTGTTGCGGGGCCTGCCGCCTGCACGCCCTTGCGCAGCCACAGATACAGCCCGCTGCCCAGCACCACGATGGTGGCGATGTCGAGCAGCGCCCAGAGGATCTTCATCGGCATGCCGCCGTAGTCGCCAAAGTGCAGCGGCTGCGACACCAGCAGCACCGTCAGGTACCAAGGCAGCGCAGGCGACGCCGTGACCTGCGCCGTGCGCGCATCCACCAGCACGGGCTTGAGCAGCTTGGAGGTGAGCGGCTCGTTGCCGCGCATAAAAAACGTGTTGTGGTGCGGGCTGGAGAACGCCGTACCCGGGAACGCAATGAACTACAGCTTGGTGCCCGGCGCCTGGGCCTGCGCCACCTCCAATGCCTGCTGCAGCGGCCCCCGCTCGGCAGCGGGCACGGTGGGCTGGCCTTCATAGGGCTTGAGC
>NZ_JBWKZU010000089.1:0-14954 GCF_059424825.1 Acidovorax sp. GW101-11A03
GGCCAACCCCATGGGCAGCCACCGCCACGCATTTTTGTCAACACGAACCACTGATTCGCATGTTCGAAGCCTCCGGCCAACCAAAGTCCTGCGCCGGGTGTCCGACTCCGGTACGGGCCGCCTGGTGATTGCGGGGCGCATGGCCGATGTGTGCGCGGAGCTGGACCGCATGGTGGCCTCCGAAGCCATGCGGGCCTGAAGCCTGTCGGGAGTTTTTTCCAGGATCCCATTGCAGTCCCACGGTGTTGGCGGTGCATGCCTTGGAGATGGCGCGCGAGCTTACATGCCCTCGGAGTGCAAGGACACCAGCACGTCAAACCCGCCGGAGCAATTGCACGCCGCCCTCCGGCAGAACGCCTGGACGGACCACGCCAACACTCCGTCACCAAAAGCCGGGGATTTTGGTGCGCCAAGCGGCCACCTGGCGCGGTGCGCAATCGCTGCCAAGGCACAATGTCGGGATGAACATAGTGATCCTCGACGATTACCAGGATGCAGTGCGCAAACTGCATTGCGCCTCCCGGCTCGACGCGTACACCGCCAAGGTTTACACCAACACCGTCAAGGGGCTGGGGCAGCTCTCCGTGCGGCTCAAGGATGCCGACATCATCGTGCTGGTGCGGGAACGCACCCAGATCACACGCCAGCTCGTCGAGAAGCTGCCTCGCCTCAAGCTCATTGCACAAACGGGCAAGGTCGGCAGCCACATTGACGTGGCCGCCTGCACCGAACGCGGTATTGCCGTGGCCGAAGGCGTGGGCTCTCCGGTGGCCCCCGCAGAACTGACCTGGGCGCTGGTGATGGCTTCCATGCGCAGGCTGCCCCAGTACATCTCCAACCTCAAGCATGGTGCCTGGCAACAGTCCGGCTTGAAGACCGCGTCCATGCCTGCCAATTTTGGACTGGGCAATGTGCTGCGCGGCAAAACACTTGGCATCTGGGGCTATGGGCGCATCGGGCAGCTGGTGGCGGGCTACGGCCGGGCGTTTGGAATGAATGTGCGCATCTGGGGCCGCGAGGGCTCGCGTGCGCAGGCGTTGACGGACGGCTACCAGGCGGCCACGACGCGCGAGGAGTTTTTCTCGCAGTGCGATGTGATCTCGCTGCACCTGCGCCTCAACGATGAGACCCGGGGCATCATTTCGCTCGAAGACCTGTCGTGCATGAAGCCTACCTCCCTGCTGGTCAACACGTCGCGCGCAGAACTCATTGAACCCGACGCACTGATCGCCGCCCTGAACCGGGGGCGCCCTGGCATGGCCGCAGTCGATGTGTTCGAGAGCGAACCCATCCTGCAAGGCCACGCCTTGCTGCGACTGGAAAACTGCATCTGCACGCCACACATCGGGTATGTCGAACAGGACAGCTACGAGCTGTACTTTGGCGCGGCTTTTGACAACGTGGTGAATTTCATCAAGGGCACACCGACCAACATCGTGAACCCTGGTTCATTGCAGGTGCGGCGTTAAGACGCACGCCCGCTACAACCCAACCCGAGGAGGGTTCACACCCCCAAAACAAAAAGGCTTCCCGAAGGAAGCCTTTTTGTTTTTGCAAGGCACCGGAGCGCCTTGTAATAAACGACTCTCTATTACAGAGGGGTCTTCTTGCCGTCCTTGTAGACGTACAGCGTGATCGCAGGGTTCTTCATTTCGCCGTTGGGCTCGAAGGCGATCGTGGAAGTCACGCCCTTGAAGTTGGCCTTGGCCAGCTCAGGCGTGTAGACCTTGGGGTCCACGGAGTTGGCGCGCTTCATGGCGTCCACGATCAGGAACGTAGCGTCGTAGGTGTAGGGGCTATACACCTGGAACTGGTTGGGGTACTTGGCGTCGTACTTGGCCTTCCAGGCCGTGCCGCCAGGCATCTTGGCCAGCGAAGAACCACCTTCGGCGCAGATCACGTTGCCCAGGGTCTTGGCACCAGCGGCCAGCTTGGCGATTTCAGAAGTGCAAATGCCGTCACCACCGAAGTACTTGACGTTGCCCATGCCCAGCTGTTCCATCTGACGCAGCATCGGGCCGCCTTGGGGGTCCATGCCGCCGTAGAAGATCGCGTCGGGGTTCTTGGCCTTGATGGCGGTCAGGATCGCCATGAAGTCGGTGGCCTTGTCGGTCGTGAACTGCTCGTCCACCACCTTCATGCCCTTGGCAGTGGCCGTCTTCTTGAACACGTCTGCCACGCCCTGGCCGTAAGCGGTACGGTCGTCGATGATGGCAACGGTCTTGAGCTTCAGCGTATCTACAGCGTAGAACGCCAGGCCAGCGCCCAGGGCGTTGTCATTGGCGATGATGCGGAAGGTGGTCTTGTAGCCGGGCTTGGTCAGGTTGGGGTTGGTGGCAGCGCCGGTGACGTGGGGAATGCCGCAGTCGTTGTAGACCTTGGAAGCGGGGATAGTGGTACCGGAGTTGAGGTGGCCCACCACGCCAGCAACCTTGGCGTCGCACAGCTTCTGTGCAGCAGCGGTGCCCTGCTTTGGATCTGCAGCGTCGTCTTCAGCGACCAGTTCAAACTTGATCTTCTTGCCACCGATGGTGACACCTTGAGCGTTCAACTCTTCAATGGCCATGCGGGCGCCATTTTCGTTGTCCTTGCCGTAGTGGGCTTGGGCGCCGGAAACCGGAGCCACGTGGCCGATCTTGACCACCTGCTCTTGTGCAGAGGCCACACCAGCTGCAGCTGCGATAGCAGCAACCACGGTCAGTTTCAACTTCAATTGCATATCAATCTCCAGTAAAGATAAACGCTGAGAATCTTCTTGTGTCTCAACGCAGGCGAACATATCGCAATTTACGGGCCAGATCATTAGGGAACACGATTAAATGCGAGGGAAACCACAGGGGAATACCCTGTCATCCCTTGCTGGCTGTGGGCGCACCGCTCGCAAGCTCCTCGGCCACGGCCTCGTACACCGCATGCCGGACCACGGATTCGATCTCCTCCCGCAGCCTGGGCAGCACCGATCTTGTCTGTTCTTGCACCACCGTGGCGATCGCTTCGCGCAGACGTTGATCCAGCACAACGTCCACCCGCTGCATGACACGGTGCACCATGTATTCCTCCATGCCCTCGGGCATGGGCCGCGCCAGCGCGGGTGCGGCCGCTGCACGCGCCATTGGCATAGCCCCTGGCACAGGTGCTGCAGCGCTGGGCATGCGCTGCTGGGGTGCAGGTGTTTGAGCCCTCGCGGTACTCGGACTGGCACCGACCACCCCAATCGCTGGCCCAGCAGCCGGTGGGCGCGCAGACCGAGGCGCTGCGGGCAATGCAGTACCAGCGGGTTGCCGCATGTCCAAAGGCGCGGTGGAGTGCGGCGGTGGCATGACCGTGGTGCGCGCACGGGGCTCCACGGGCATGGCAGCCGGTGGTGTCCCCGGCACCTGCACCACTTCGGTGAGCGTGGGCACAAAACGGGGAGGCGCTTTGGGTGGGGTGGCCATCAGCCGCCTTTCAGCACCAGATCATGGCGCGTGATGGCATAGCCCCGCGACGCATAGTGGCGCCAGCGTACGCGCGCCTCGGCGCGGTCGGCTTCGTCATGGGCACTCACTACCTCTACCAGCCGGTCAAACCGCCCGAAGCCTTCGGGGACTTCCATGTTGAGATTCAGCAGCACCTCATGGTGCGCCGACGACCGCGCATCGACCGCCAGCAACACCGGGGACGCCAGCACCAGCTCTTCGTCCGCATCGCTGCGGCAGTGGGCCACAAAATCCTGGGGAGCCATGGCCCAGAGCATGCGGTCCAGGGTCTCCAGCGACTCGGCCGGTGCCGTGATGACCAGGCGCGCCCCGCTGCGCTGCACCTTGCGCGCAAAGCGGCACGCGTAGACCAGCTTGTCAGGCGCGTTGAAGTGGAAGGCGACCTCTGTCATGGCATGCCCGCCCGATCAGGCGGCCTTGGCCCGGGGTGCGCGCTTGGTCGCAGGCTTGGCGGCGGAACGCGGTGCGGACGCCGCCTTGCCCACCTTTGCGTGGGCCTGGGCCAGCAGATAGTGCACTAGCAAACCCACAGGGCGCCCTGTGGAACCTTTGGCCGCACCACCGCGCCAGGCCGTGCCGGCAATGTCCAGGTGCGCCCAGGGCATGTCGCCCACAAACTTCTGCAGGAACTTGGCGGCTGTGATGGAGCCACCCGCACGCCCGGCCACGTTGCCCATGTCGGCAAAGTTGCTCTTGAGGCCCTCGGCATAGTCGTCGTCCAGCGGCATGCGCCAGCAGGGGTCTTGCGCGGATTCGCCCGCCTCTTGCAGTGCAGCGGCCAATCCATCGTTGTTGGCAAACAGGCCGCTGCGCACGCCACCCAGCGCAATCACGCAGGCGCCGGTCAGGGTGGCAATGTCCACCACGGCGGCTGGCTTGAAGCGGGCCGCATAGCTCAGCGCATCGCACAGCACCAGGCGGCCTTCGGCGTCGGTGTTCAAAATCTCGATGGTCTGGCCGCTCATGCTGGTGACCACATCACCAGGCTTCACGGCGCGGCCATCGGGCATGTTCTCGCAGGCCGGGATCAGACCCACCACATTGATGGCGGGTTGCAGCTCGCCCAGGGCGCGGAACGTGCCCAGCACGCTGGCGGCACCACACATGTCGAACTTCATTTCGTCCATCTCGGGCGCGGGCTTGATCGAGATGCCCCCGGTGTCAAAGGTGATGCCCTTGCCCACCAGCACCACGGGCGCCTTGTCCTTGGCGGCGCCGTTGTAGCGCAGCTCGATGAAACGCAGCGGCTCTTCGGAGCCACGGGCAACGGCCATGAAGGAGCCCATGCCCAGGCGGCTGACCTCGGCCGGGCCGTGGACCTTGCACTGGATCCGCGGCAGCTTGGCCAGCGTCTTGGCGGCATCGGCCAGCAGGCTGGGCGTGGCATGGTTGGCGGGGCGGTTGCCCCATTCGCGCGCAAACTCCACACCCGCCACCAGCGCCACACCCCGGTCAAAACCTTCCCGCGCCTCGGTGGGGCTGGCAACACCAATCACACAGCGGCCCAGGCTGCGGGCCTCTGCCTTCGATTTGGTAGTGGTGTAGACATAGCTGGCCTCGGCGACAGCCTGCACGGCAGCGCCCACGGCATCCGCAGAGGCGGCGCCCGCCCAGCACAGCACCACCCGCTTGGTGTGGGGGGCCTTGATCGCACCGCCCGCTGCCAGCACGGCCTGGCGCAGCGCGCGGGCAGAGCCATCGCCGCAGCCCACCAGCACCACGCGGCGCGCGGCCACGGCGGGCACCTGGTACAGCTGCAGCTGCTTGCCCGCCTTCAGTGCCAGATCTCCATTCTTGAGCGCCAGCGCCGCCAGGGCAGACAGGGCGTCAGCCCCCGGCTTGAAACCCTCAGGAATCAGCACCACCAGCAGGTCGCATTTCTCCGAAGCAGCCGCCGTCAAATCCAGGGTCTTGAGATCAAAGTTCATAATCGGTGTTTTCCTTTTGAGCGGGCCATGCGCTTTGATGCGCACGCAAAAATGCATAGCACGCGCTGAGCCAATGTTATTCGATTCATCCATTCGCAAAGAGCTGGCACGCAGCTTCGGCGCGACGCTTGTGGTGCTGGTGACCGTGGTCATGACCATGATGCTCATCCGCACCCTGGGCCAGGCCTCCAAAGGCAGCGTGAGCCCCTCCGATGTGATGCTGGTCATGGGCTTCACCGTGCTGGGTCAGTTGCCCACCATCCTGAGCCTGAGCCTGTTCATTGCCGTGGTCGGCACCCTCTCGCGCATGTACCGCGACAGCGAAATGGTGATCTGGTTCGCCAGTGGCCGGGGACTGCTGAGCCTAGTCAAGCCCCTGCTGCGGTTTGCCTGGCCCGTGATGGTGGTGATTGCCGTGCTGTCGCTGCTGGTCTGGCCCTGGGCCAACTCGCAGATCCAGGAACTCAAGACCCGCTATGAGCAGCGCAGCGACATCGACCGCATTGCACCCGGTGAATTCCAGGAGTCCTCCAACGGCAGCCGGGTGTTCTTCATCGACAAGGACAGCCCCGACACCCAGGCTGCCAACAACGTGTTCATCGCGGCCAACGACGGCACGCGCGAGTCCGTCACCTCAGCCCGCAGCGCGCGGCTGGAGACCCAGGCTGGCGAGCGCATGGTGCTGCTCAGCAACGGCCAGCGGCTGGAGACCTCGCGCGACAAGCCCGGCGTCAAGATCAGCGACTTCTCCGAATACGGCACCCGCCTCGGCGCCGCCTCGCCGGGCTCCGCCGAAGAGCTGGCCGTGAAGACCCGCACCACCCTCAGCCTGCTCATGCAACCCCTGCCCGCCTACCGGGCCGAGCTGGGCTGGCGCCTGGGGCTGGCGCTGGCGGCCCTCAACTTTGTGCTGCTGGGCCTGGCCGTGGCCAGTGCCAACCCGCGCGCCGCGCGCAGCACCAGCCTGGTGTTTGCGCTGTTCGGGTTCATCATCTACTACAACCTCATGACCCTGGGCCAAAGCTGGGTAGGTGTCGGCCGGTTGGGCCTGGCAAGCTTCATGGTGCTGCTGCACGGCGGCATGCTGGCCGTGTCATTGCTGGTGCTGGCGATACGACACAACCAGTGGAGCGTGCGCCGCCTGCTGCCGCCCCGCCCATCAAGGGCCACCCAGACGCAGGGAGGGCAGCCCGCATGAAGACCATCCGCCGCCTGATCCACCGCGAGGCCCTGTCCGCCGTCACCTTTGTCACGGTCGGTTTCTTGGCATTGTTCTTCTTCTTCGACCTGGTGGACGAGCTGCGCTGGGTGGGCCGCGCCGGGGCCGAGGGCTACCAGCTCTCGCATGCGCTCTTGTTCGTGGTGCTGAGCATTCCCAGCCACCTCTACGAGCTGCTGCCCATCACCGTGCTCATCGGCACCATCTTTGTGATGGCGCGCCTGGCCCAAAGCTCCGAATTCACCATCATGCGCACCAGTGGCATGGGCCCCTGGCGCGCACTGCGCACCCTGGTCACCCTGGGCGGCGTGTTTGTGGTGCTGACTTTTGCCGTGGGCGACTACCTGGCCCCGCTCACCGACCGCACGGCCCAGCTCATCAAGGTGCGCTACCTCGGCAAACTGACCACAGGCGCCACCGGTGCCTGGCTCAAGGAGCGGCAGGACAACCACTCCTTTGCCGTCAACGTGCGCGCCCTCACGCCCAACGGCGGCATGCTGGATGTGCGCATCTTCGAGTTCGACGACAAAGGGCGCCTCGCCTCGCAGACGCGGGCTGCCTCGGGCCAGTTCGGCTCGGACGGCGCCTGGGCACTCACCAACGTGCAACGCAGCCGCTTTGAACACCGCGACGCCACCGACGACAAGGGCGAGGCGCGCGTGGAACACCTCGACACCCCCAGCCTGCAGTGGCCCACGCGCATCAGTGCCGACATGGTCGCCGCCTCCCTGCTCAAACCCGACCGCATGGCCACGCTCGACCTGTTCCAGTTCATCCGGCACCTGAACGCCAATGGCCAGTCGGCGCAAAAGTACGAGATCGAGTTCTGGCGCAAGGTGTTCTACCCCCTCTCCTGCCTGGTGATGGTGGTGCTGGCCCTACCCTTTGCCTATCTGCATTTCCGCTCGGGTGGCATTGCGGGCTATGTGTTTGGCGGGGTCATGGCGGGTATCAGCTTCTTCCTGCTGAACAACGTGTTTGGCTACGCAGGCAACCTGCAGAACTGGTCGCCCATGCTCACGGCCGCCGCGCCTGGGCTGATCTATTCCGTGCTATCCCTGGCCGCCTTCGGCTGGCTGGTGCTGCGGCGCTGACTGCGGCAGCACGCCATTTCACGATCCATGCAAAAAGCCATCGTCCTGTTCTCGCACGGCTCCCGCGACCCGCTGTGGCGCGCGCCCATTGAGGCCGTGGCCGCGCGCATCGCAGCGCAGCACCCCTCACGCCCCGTGGCCTGCGCCTACCTGGAGCTGTGTGCCCCCAGCCTGGCAGAGGCCACCCAGCGGCTCGTCACCCAGGGCGCCACCCACATCACCGTGGTGCCCATGTTCCTGGGCACCGGCAAACATGCGCGCGAAGACCTGCCCGTTTTGTTGCAAGAACTGCATGTTGCCCATCCCGGCGTGCAGTTCCACGTCCAGGCCGCCATTGGCGAGGACCCGCGCATGACCGCCCTGATGGCCGACATCGCCTGTGAGGTCCCGCTGGACTGAAAATTCTGCAGCTGCGCCAGGTAGCGCTTAGACGATTGCAGCATAATGATGCAAATCTTTAGGCGATATCAGATATGAACCTGCACCAATTCCGCTTCGTTCAAGAGGCGGCGCGCCGCAACCTCAACCTGACCGAAGCCGCCAAGGCCCTGCACACCTCGCAGCCGGGCGTGTCCAAGGCCATCATCGAGCTGGAAGAAGAACTGGGCGTGGACATCTTTGCCCGCCACGGCAAACGCCTCAAGCGCATCACCGAGCCCGGCCAGCACGTGCTCAAAAGCATCGAAGTCATCATGCGCGAGGTGGGTAACCTCAAGCGGATTGGCGAGCAGTTCAGCGCGCAAGACAGCGGCACCCTCAGCATCGCCACCACCCACACCCAGGCGCGCTACGTGCTGCCGGTTCCCGTGGCACGGCTACGCGAGGCCTACCCCAAGGTCAACGTGAGCCTGCACCAGGCCACGCCCCACGAAGTGGCCCGCATGATCATCGACGAGGTGGCCGAGATCGGCATGGCCACCGAATCGCTGGCCGACTACCCTGAACTCGTCACCCTGCCCTGCTACGAATGGCAGCACGTGCTGGTCGTGCCCAACGACCACCCGCTGGCACAAAAGGAGCGCATTGGCCTGGACGACCTGGCCCACGAGGCACTGATCACCTACCACCCCTCCTTCACCGGCCGGGGCAAGATTGACCACGCCTTTGCTGCGCGCAAGCTCACGCCCCGCATCGTGCTCGAAGCCATTGACTCCGACGTGATCAAGACCTATGTGCGCCTGGGCCTGGGCATCGGCATCGTGGCCGAAATGGCCATGCGCGACGACCCGGTGGGCGACCTGGCCGTGCGCCCCGTGGGCCACCTGTTCGGCCAGAGCGTGGCTCGGGTCGCCTTCAAGCGCGGCGCCTACCTGCGCAACTTTGTCTACAAGTTTGCCGAGCTGCTCAGCGACCGCCTGAGCCGCGAGCTGATTGCCCGTGCGATGACGGGGCATGTCAACGACTACGAACTTTGACCTGCGCTCCCCACCAGAAGCCCCTCACTCTTCCCGAATTTCCCCGCATTTCAAGCTGCAGCGCCATGACCTCCACCACCGCCCGCACACCCGCCTTCCCCAGCAAGCTGCCCAACGTCGGCACCACCATCTTTACCGTGATGTCAGCCCTGGCCACCGAACACAAGGCGGTGAACCTGGGTCAGGGCTTCCCCGACTTTGAATGCGCGCCCGAACTGGTGAACGCCGTCACCGCCGCCATGCAAGCCGGCCACAACCAGTATCCCCCCATGACCGGCGTGCCCGCCCTGCGCGAAGCCGTGGCCCGCAAGATCGAGGCGCTGCACGGCCGCGCCTACAACCCCAACACCGAAATCACCATCACCGCAGGCGCCACGCAGGCCATCATCACCGCCATCCTCGCCATCGTGCACCCAGGCGATGAAGTCATCGTGCTCGACCCCTGCTACGACAGCTATGTGCCCAACATCGAGCTGGCCGGTGGCAAGGCCGTGCGCGTGCCGCTCACGCCCGGCACCTTCCGCCCCGACTTTGCGAAGATCAGCGCGGCCATCACGCCGCGCACGCGCGCCATCATCATCAACAGCCCACACAACCCCAGCGCCACCATCTGGACGGCCGAGGAGATGCGCCAGCTGGAAGACCTGCTCGCGCCCACCGACATCCTGCTCATCAGCGACGAGGTGTATGAGCACATGGTGTTCGATGGCGCCGAGCATGAAAGCGCCGCGCGCTTTCCGGGCCTGGCCGCCCGCGCCTTCATCGTGTCCAGCTTTGGCAAGACCTTCCACGTCACCGGCTGGAAGGTCGGCACCGTGGCGGCCCCCGCCGCGCTGACGGCCGAGTTCCGCAAGGTGCACCAGTTCAACGTGTTCACGGTCAACACCCCCGTGCAGCACGGGCTGGCCGCCTACCTGCAAGACCCCACGCCCTACCTGCAGTTGCCCGCCTTCTACCAGGCCAAGCGCGACCTGTTCCGCGAAGGGCTGGCAGGCTCGCGCTTCAAGCTGCTGCCCAGCACCGGCAGCTACTTCCAGTGTGTGGACATCTCGGCCATCAGCGATTTGAACGAGGCCGATTTCTGCCAGTGGCTCACCCGCGAAGTGGGCGTGGCTGCGATTCCGCTTTCGGCGTTTTATGGCGACGGTTTTGACCAGCGTGTGGTGCGGTTCTGCTTTGCCAAGAAGGACGAAACGCTGCGCGCCGCGCTGGAACGGCTGCGCAAGCTCTGAGGCCGTTGCCATGGCTGCACTGACCGGGTCTCTCCGGCCCATCGTCGCGCCGACGCCCGCCAACCAGCTGCTGCCGTTTGAGAAAGCGTTGCTCCACGCTGCCGCTTCCGCGCTGCAACCGGCTGAGGCTGCGCTGCTTGCAAAGCAGGTGGCCTGTATCAACCACATTCGCCGCCCATCGGACTGGAAGCGCATCGAATTCCAGAGCAAGCGCTGGTTTCTGGTCCGCTGGCCGGCACAACTTCTCTTCGACCGCACAGAGGCGTTCCGCCTCGCCACCATTGCCTGCCAGTTTGGGGCGAAAGACGCACTGGTGGATGTATGGGCAGAGGGCGGCCATGTGTCTGCGCTGGAATCCGCAGTGGGTCTTAGCGGGCTCTCCATTGCGGGGCCGCTGAACATCCTTGGGGTGCATCCCGCCATCTGATGGGCGCCATGCCGCAAGATGACGCATGAATTTATAGAGAAAATCGGCCTCTGCGCGCGTCCAGTGCGTCAAACACGCTATAAATAAAATAGCAAATTGATCTGCCACGCTTCCCACTGCAGCGCAACCCCTGGATGCAGCTGGAGGGCTTCACTGGCAACGCCACCCTCACCGCGTCTGCCGCGCCAACCACACTCCCGCAGCCGCCAGCACCATCCCCACCAGCGCCCAACCGGTCAGCGTTTCGCCAAACATGGCCCAGGCAATCAGTGCCGTGGTGGGTGGGGTCAGGTAAAACAGGCTGGCCACATTCACCGCGCCGCCCCGGCGGATGAGCAGGTTCAGCAGGCTCACGGCCCCGAGCGACAACACCAGCACCAGCCAGCCCAGCGCAAACACGAACTCACCGCTCCATGTGATCGCCATGGTTTCAGTGGCGTGGGCCAGCACCGCCATGGCGATGGCACACGGCAGGTACTGGATCACCGAGCCCGTGCGCAGATCGAACGAGGGGCAGAACCGCTTCTGGTACAGCGTTCCCGCCGTGATGCCCAGCAGCGCCACCAGTGCGGGCAGCAGCATGCCCACCAAAGCACCCGCAGGCACGGTCGCCACCTTGCCCGCCACCACCAGCGCCACGCCGCTGAACCCCAACCCCAGCCCAACCCACTGCGCAGGCCGCACCTTCTCGCCCAGCAAGGCGCCCGCCACCAGTGCAGTCAACAGCGGCTGCAAGCCCACCACCAGTGCCGTGATGCCCGACGGCAGCCCATGGCCAATGGCCATGAACACCCCGCCCAGGTACACGCCATGCACCAGCAGGCCCGACACTGCGATGTGCCCCCACGCCCTGCCCGCCGGGGGCCAGGGCGCACGCACCAGCGCCACCACAGCCAGCATGAGCACGGTGACGATGGCAAAGCGCAGCCCCAGGAAGGTCAACGGCTCGATGTACGGCAGGCCCAGCTTGGCACCGATGAAGCCGGTGCTCCAGAGCGCGACAAACAGCAAGGGGACGAGTGAATCCAGCGGATTCGAGGCGGGAGACGGGTGGGGCGTTGCCTGGGTCATGGGGAGTGAAGATGAAGCGTCTGCGAGCGGCGGTCACGCCAGACTTGGGGGGGATGCCAAGGCAGCGGGAGTACGGCAGAGGGCCAGCCAATCATCGCACCGTCTGCCCGGCCACTGGGCCCCGCCCGCGTGCCCTGGTCGCAGGCCCATTCACCGCCCAGGCATACGGAACTGCCCTGCCTGCCGCGATGAACCGGCCCGAAGCCGAAGGCAGGCCGAGCACCTGTTGGTGCGCGCGGCGCAGACAAAGACCAAAAATACAAGAAAAATGCGGTCCTCCGCGCATCCACAATACGTTGATCGCTACACATTTAATAGCAAACAGGACTTCTCCACCCAGCAGAAAGAGCAGGTGTGAGCAGCCCCACCATTTGCCCACACCCTCCTTTTTCAAACGGGCTGGCTTCGGGAACCGACACGCCAACGGCAAACACGCTCTGCTTCGCAGCCATCGCCAGCCCCAAGGCGGGCCGGTGATACTGACCGCCCACCATCCGGCTGACGCTGAAGCGCTGCTCCACCTGCCGCTGGCCCTACACCGCCAGGCGGTATCCCACCCCCGACTCGGTAAGCAGATGGCGGGGCTGCGCGGAGTCGGCCTCCAGCTTTTGCCGCAGGTGCCCCATGTAGATGCGCAGGTAGTGGCTCTGGTCCGAGCGCATGGGCCCCCACACCTCACGCAGCAACTGCTTTTGCGTAATGACCCGCCCTGCGTTGGCCACCAGCACCATGAGCATGCGGTACTCGGTGGGCGTCAGGTGCACCTCCGCACCCGCCTTGCGCACCAGGCGCGCGCTGCGGTCCACCTCGACGTCGCCGAAATGGAACAGGGGCTCCGCCGCGTCCTGCGCCAGCCCGTTGCCGGTGGCGGCGCGGGGCCTGCGCAGGTTGGCCCGCACCCGCGCCAGCAACTCTCCGGTGCCAAAGGGCTTGGTGAGGTAGTCGTCTGCACCGGCATCGAGTGCGGCAATCTTGTCGGTCTCGTCGGTGCGTGCAGACAAAACGATGATGGGCACGGCGGACCAGCCCCGCACATCGCGGATCAGCTCCACCCCGTCGCCATCGGGCAGCCCCAGATCCAGCACCAGCAGGTCGGGGTGGCGGGTGCCTGCGGCAGACAGGCCCTCGCGCAGCGTGCCCGCCTCGTGCACCTGCCAGCCTTCAGCCTCCAGCGCGCTGCGCACAAAGCGCCGGATCTGTGGCTCGTCCTCGATCACCAAAACGGTACGTATCTGCATGGTTGTCTTCAGGGGGCAGAAACGCCCCGCTCCATCTCGCTCAAACCGGGGTCGGGCGGCGGCTCGCGCCGTGCGAGGGTCACCGTGAATTCTGCACCGCCCCCTTCCACACTGGCAGCAGAAATTGCACCGCCATGCGCTTGCACAACGGCCTTGCAGATCGCCAGACCCAGGCCCACGCCCGGGGTGGCAGATTCCGCCTGGCCCCGGGTGAATTTTTCAAACAGGGTGTGCTCTTTGCCCCGCACCGAGGCGGGCAGGCCCGGGCCATGGTCCCGCACCTTCAGCACCAGCATGGTGTCGGTGGTGGATGCTTTCACCAGCACCGGCGCTGCGCCATATTTGGCCGCATTTTCCAGAAGGTTGACCAGCACGCGCTCGATGAGCACAGGGTCAAACTCCACCAGCGGCAAGTCGGCGGGCAGCTCCGTGCGCACAGGCATGTCGCCCAGGGCTGGCCTGGCGGCCCGGATGGCCGAGCCGACCACCTCCTCCACCGACTGCCAGTCGCGCCGCAGGTGGACGCTCTGCCCCGACACATCGCTCTCCAGGCGCGCCATGTCCAGCAGGTTGCTGACCAGCGCATTGAGCTGGTGCGCCTGGTGCACGATGGCCTTGGCGATGGTGCCTGTCTCTTGCGGCGGCGCGGCCTGCAACGATTCGGCCAGCGTGATCAAGGCCGTGAGGGGCGTGCGCACGTCGTGCGACACCGCGCCCAGCAGGGCGTTGCGCAGCCGCTCCGACTCCATGTCCACCACGGCCTGCTGCGCAATGTTCACGTAATGCACACGCTCCAGGGCAATGGCGATCTGCCGCGCCAGGGTGTCCAGCTGCTGCGCCTGTTCCGGGATCAGCAGCCAGCGGGGCTGGGCGGGCTCCAGCGCCAGCACACCTCGCACGCGCATGGGGGCCTTCAGCGGCACATAGCGCCAAGTCTGCGCGGCCAGGGTGCTGGTCGCCAGCCCGGCGCTCTGGCCCTGGCGCAAGGTCCAGTCGGCCACGCTTTTATCAAAGCCCGGCGGCAGCTCATCGGGGTACTGAAGGCGGTCCGACGCGTCCAGCGCCACCACCACGGCGCGGCCCCCAAAGTGCCCCTGCACCGCGGCTGCTCCGATCTCGATGACCTGGCTGGTCTCCAGCGCCGCCGACAGCTCGCGGGTGAGTTCAAACAGCGACTGGGCGCGCCGCTCCCGGCTGATCGACACCCCGGCCGCGAACCGCAACCCGGCCGTGAGCTGCCCCACCAGCAGCCCCACGCCCAGCATCACTGCAAACGTGACGATGTACTGCACGTCGCTCACCGCAAACGACAGGCGCGGCGAGACAAAAAAGAAATCGAACGCCAGCACATTCAGCAGCGCCGCCATGGCTGCGGGCACGCGGCCAAAGCGCATGGCCACCGCGACGACGCCTACCAAGTAAAGCATCACGATGTTGGTCAGCTCCAGCAAGCCATGCAGCGGGGTTGCCAGCACCGTGACGGCAATGCTGGCGCCCAGCGCCCACAAAAAACCTTGCCAGCGATAGCGCCCCGCGCCGGGCTCGCCCACATCACCGTCATCATCCAGGCCAATGTTGCGGTCCCACAGCGCCTGGGGCAGGCGCCGTGAGCTGCCCGCATGCGCGGCCTCGACAATGTCGAGCGAAGGCGCCCGTTCGGCCAGCTCGCGCGCAACGCCCTTGGGGGCCAGCAGCTTGCGCCACCCCACGCGCACTGCGGGGCGCCCCAACACCAGCGTGGCGCAGTTCAAATGCAGCGCCTGGGCCGCCAACGCGGGCGCCACCCGGTCGCCCGTGAGCACAGCCGTCTCTGCACCCAGCTCCTGCGCCAGTTGCAGCACGGCCAGGATC
>NZ_JBWKZU010000090.1:0-14953 GCF_059424825.1 Acidovorax sp. GW101-11A03
ACAGTGAAACGACTTTGCGCCGATGATAGTGCGGGTTCCCGTGTGAAAGTAGGTCATCGTCAGGCTCTTACAGCCCAGAAAACCCCAGTCTATTTAGACTGGGGTTTTTTGCTTTGCAGGTCCACAAACTTTTCGCTTTGAGTTGCGTGCAATAACTGGATTGCCTTGACTCTCGGAGCAGCCCGCTGATTCACTCTGCTTTTGCCATGCAACTACAAGAGATTCTGTATTCCCAAGGGTTTGGCACACGCCGCGTCTGCGCTGGACTGGTGCAGCAAGGTTGGGTGGCTGTGCGTGAGCCGACTGTGGCCGCAGGTGAGTACGAATACCGCCCTTGTACCGATGCGACCTCTGATTACGATCCCGAAGGGCTGGTTTTGCGGGTTCAGGGCATTGACTGGCCCTACCATGCAAAGGCCTATGTGCTCCTGAACAAGCCTGCCGGGACCGAATGTTCCCAGAAGCCATCCACCTATCCCAGCATCTACACGCTGTTGCCCGCGCCATTGCGGCAGCGGCCTACAAAAAGTGCGGTGCAAGGGGTTCAGGCTGTCGGACGTCTCGATCAGGACACCACCGGCATGCTGCTGCTGAGCGATGACGGGCAGTTCATTCACCGCATGAGTTCGCCTAAGAAGCACGTGCCCAAGGTCTACCAGGTCACAACCAAGCACCCTGTGGATGGTGCCCAGGTGACCCAGTTATTGGCAGGAGTGGTGCTGGATGACGATCCCAAGCCGGTTCGCGCAGCAGGTTGCGAGGTGGTTGGCAGCCACCGCCTGGACCTGACCCTGACAGAAGGCAAGTACCACCAAGTCAAGCGCATGCTGGCTGCCGTGGGCAACCGGGTGGAAGGGCTGCACCGTTCCAGAATTGGCGGCATGGATTTGCCTGCGGACCTGGCCCCTGGTGCCTGGCGCTGGCTTGGCGAAGATGAGATGCAGCTCTTGACCCAGGTTGGCTGAAGGAGGGGCAGGGCAGTTCCCCATCAGTGCATCGCGCTGGGTGGCAGGGGCCCGGGGTAGGGCGAGCCGATCGAAGAGCATATTGGTGCATGACCTTGATCAATGTTCATGTTTGACGCGCTGCGTTACTCCTGCAATCGCCGGGTACGGGTGGGCGGGACGCTACACTCACAGGCTGTGTTGAAAGTGGCTCTGTGAAGATTTTTTCGATTGCACGTACATGTGTTGCCCTGTGTGGGCTGTGGCTGTCCATCGGAGGCGCGGGTGCTTCAGTGCCCCCCCTGTTTGTTCTCAATTCGCTGGAGGCCAATGTCAGTGTCATTGACCCGGCGACCTGGACGGAGACAACCCGGATCCCTACGGGCAAAGAGCCGCACCACCTCTACCTGACACCGGATGAAAAGTCGGTGATCGTGGCCAATGCTTTGGGCGACACGCTGACGTTCATTGATCCGCGCACGGCCCAGGTACAGCGTACGGTGCGCGGCATTGTGGACCCTTACCACCTCCGCTTCAGTCCCGATATGAAGTGGTTCATTACCGCCGCGAACCGGCTGAACCATGTGGACTTTTATCGCTGGGATGGCAAGGACCTGACGCTGGTGCAGCGTGTGGCCACATCGCGCACGCCCAGCCATCTGTGGATCGACAGCCGCAGTACCACGGTGTACGCCACCATGCAGGACAGTGATGAGTTGGTGGCCATGGACCTCACCACCCAGACCATCAAATGGCGCATCAAGACCGGCACCATGCCGGCGGATGTGTACGGCAGTCCCGACGACAAGCGCTTGTTTGTCGGCTTGACCGGCAGCGACAGTGTTGAAGTGTTTGATGTCTCGGGGCGTGAGCCGGTCAGCGTTCGGAAGATCAAGACCGGCAACGGTGCCCATGCATTTCGCGCTGCCGGGGATGGCCGCCATCTCTATGTGAGCAACCGCGTAGCCAACTCTATCAGCAAGATCGACATGACAACTTACCAGGTGGTCGAGTCGTACCCCGTGCCGGGTGGCCCCGACTGCATGGATGTGTCTGCCGATGGACGCTTCATTTACGTGAGTTCGCGTTGGGCCCGCAAGCTGTCGGTGGTGGATACCGAAGCCAAGAAGGTCGTGCGGCAGGTCACGGTGGGCAAGTCACCCCACGGCGTCTGGACCTTGCACCACGCGCCGCGTTGAGGGCGAGGGTGAAGGCCGTGCGCGCAAGGCTGGGCCACAAACCAATGTCTGGGTGGCAGCTTGCTATATTATTTGTAGCTATAGCCGCATGCCCATCGGGCGCAAGCGCCCAAAATGATTGCAAGCAACCCCTGTATTTGACGTTCGACACCGGTCACATGGAGGTGGCGCCCCTGGTGGCCGATGTGTTGAACCGCCAGCAGGTGCGGGTGACTTTTTTTGCGGCCAACGAACGGACCAAGGAAGGCGACGGCAGCCTGGGCGACCACTGGGCGCCTTGGTGGCGTGCGCGCGCGGCCGAGGGCCACGAATTCGCTTCGCACACTTGGGACCACACCTACTGGCGTGCGGATGTGGGCACGGCGCAAGCTCCGGTGTTTCGCGTGCGCCCTTCAGCAGGTCCCCGGGAGGGGCAGAGCTTTCAGATGTCGGCTGCCGAGTACTGCGCGGAGATTGGCCGTGCTGCCGATCGCCTGAAGGTGCTGACGGGCAAGACGCCGCTGCCTCTGTTCCGCGCGCCCGGAGGAAAAATATCCCCCCAGCTGATCGCCACCGCGCAGGCCTGCGGTTATGCGCATGTGGGCTGGTCGCCCGCAGGCTTTCTGGGGGATGAGCTGCCCAGTGAGAGCGCCAGCAATGCGGCCCTGCTGCGCAAGGCCTTGCGTGATGTGCGCAGCGGCGACATTCTGCTGGCGCACCTCGGTATCTGGTCGCGCAAGGACCCGTGGGCGCCAACCGTGCTGGAGCCCTTGATCGTGGGCCTCAAGCAGCAGGGTTTCTGCTTTCGGACCTTGCGGGAGCATCCCCAGTACGGGGTGGCCCGCTGATGGACAACAGGGCGGCGGGTTGCGCGGATGCCGATGCAGGCGCTTGCTGCGCGGCCCGCTGTAGCGCTGGCATGGGAGCATGATGTGATGGGATCGCTAGGCAGTTGGTTCGATGGCGTGCAGCAGTGGCTGTTTGAGAGCGTGCTGCAGCCGCTGATGTTCTCGCTGGGCCTGAGCAGCGTGTTGGAGTCTGGCTATGAGGCCGCAGGCTGGCTTCTGGTGGGATTGCTGCAGCTGGCGGTGATCGTTGCCGTGATCGGCCCGATGCAGCGCCTGTGGCCGGTGGAGCCGGTGACCAACCGAGCCACCATCCGCACCGACATCCTTTACACGCTGATCCACCGGCTGGGCGTTTTCCGCCTGGCCTTGTTCTTCACGGTGGACCCGCTGGCCGACTCTCTGTTTGGCGCCTTGCGCGTGGCGGGGGTCAGCACCTTCCAGCTGGATGGCGTCTGGCCGGGGATCACGGACATCCCCTGGGTGAGCCTGCTGCTGTACCTGGTGGTGTTCGATTTTGTGGACTACTGGATCCACCGGGGCCAGCACCACTTCGAATGGTGGTGGCGCCTGCATTCCCTGCACCATGCGCAGCAGCAGATGACCATGTGGAGCGACAACCGCAACCACCTGCTCGACGACCTGCTGCGGGACACGATTCTGGTGGTTGTTGCGCAGGCGATTGGCGTGGCCCCGGGACAGTTCATTGCCATTGTGGCCATCACCCAGCTCAGCGAGAGCTTTCAGCATGCCAATGTGCGCCTGTGGTTTGGCCGCTGGGGCGAGCGCCTGTGGGTCAGCCCGCGTTTCCACCGCCTGCACCACAGCATTGGCATTGGCCATGAAACGGTGAAGCCTGCGGTGGCTGCAGCCGATGGCGTGAAGTCCGAGGGGCCCCGCGTGGTGCTGGGCGGCCACAATTTCGGGGTGCTGCTGCCCTGGTGGGACATGCTGATGCACACGGCCAACTTCGAATGGCGCTTTGACCCCACCGGCGTGCGCGACCAGGTCGAGCCCGATGCGAAAGGGCGGTTGCGCGACTACGGCCAGGGGTTCTGGTCTCAGCAATGGCGGGGTGTGCTGAGGTTGTTCGGCAAAGCCTGATGTGTCTCCCCCCATAGGCACCCAAGGTATGCTTGCCGACATGGGACTTCTGCTTGACTCTTTCTGGCGCGCTGCGGTCTATTGCCTGCGGCCGCGTGTTGTGGCCCTGTCGGTCTTGCCGCTATTGCTGATGGTGGCTTTGGCACTGGGCCTGGGTTATTTCTACTGGGATGTGGCGGTTCAGGGCATGCGCGCAATGCTGGATGCCTCCACGCTGCTCGCCAGCGTCTGGAGCTGGCTGCAGGGCTGGGGCCTGGGGGATGTGACTGCCGTGATGGCCCCCCTGATGGTGGTGCTGGCCGTGGCGCCCGTGCTGGTGGTGGTGTCGCTGCTGGCAGTGGCCGTGCTCATGACACCCGCCCTGGTGGCCTTGGTGGCCGAGCGGCGGTTTCCCGATCTGGAGCGCAAGAAGGGCGGCTCCTTCATTGCCAGCGTGGCCTGGTCGGTGGGCTCCACCCTGCTGGCGCTGGTGGCCCTTGTGGTGTCGGTTCCGCTGTGGCTGGTGCCGCCGCTCGTGCTGGTGCTGCCGCCCCTGATCTGGGGCTGGCTCACCTACCGGGTCATGGTGTTTGATGCTCTGGCCGACCATGCCAGCAAGGAAGAGCGCCAGGAGATCTTCCGCCGCCACCGCAGCAGCCTGCTGGGCATTGGCATCATCACCGGCTACCTGGGGGCGGCGCCCAGCATTGTCTGGGCGTCCGGGGTCGTGTTTGCAGCGGCCTTTTTCATCCTGGTTCCGCTTGCCATCTGGATCTACACCCTGGTGTTCGCGTTCTCGTCGCTCTGGTTTACCCATTACGGACTGGCAGCGCTGCAGCGCCTGCGTGCCGAGTCTGCCGGGCTGGCGCCCGTGGTTGTCACTGCCGATGTGGCCGATGTCGCCGCGCCTCCTGCGGTGGTGGCTCCTGCGTTGCCTGTGGCATCCTCTGCGACCGCCTTGCCTCCGGCTCCATCTTCGACCTCCGAGAATCCAGCACCATGACCCCCACCTTCGGCCTCATCATCGTGGGCGATGAAATCCTGTCGGGCAAACGTGCCGACAAGCACATGCCCAAGGTCATTGAGCTTCTGGCGGCACGGGGCCTGTCGCTGGCCTATGCGGACTATGTGGGCGATAGCCCTGACCGCATCACGGCGACCCTGCAGCGTGCGTTTGCATCGAGCGACGTGGTGTTCTCGTGCGGCGGGATTGGTGCCACGCCCGACGACCACACGCGCCAGTGTGCCGCCCGCGCCCTGGGGCGTGAACTGCTGCTGCACCCCGAGGCCGAGGCCCTGATCCGCGAACGCATGCAGGACGTGGCGCGGGAGCAAGGCGTGCCCTACGAGGCCGACCGGCCCGACAACATCCATCGGCTCAACATGGGGGTGTTTCCGGCAGGGGCCCGCATCATTCCGAATCCCTACAACAAGATCCCCGGCTTCAGCTGCGAGGGTGCGGGCGGAGGGGCCGTGCATTTTGTGCCGGGCTTTCCCGTGATGGCCTGGCCCATGATCGAAGGGGTGCTGGAGCGGCACTACGCGGAATTCTTCAATCGCACGCCCCAGACCGAGCAGTCGGTGGTGGTCTACGGCGCCATGGAGGCGGCGTTGACGCCTCTCATGGAGCGCATCGAAAAAATGCATCCGCTGGTGCGGGTGTTCAGTCTCCCCAGCGTGGATCATCCACAATACGGGCGGCATATCGAGCTGGGCGTCAAAGGGCCGGCACTCTCGGTTCCTGCTGCATGGCAGGATCTGAAACAAGGGTTGCACGAATTTGGTGCAAATTGCGGCCCTGAATTGGTGCGCAATCTGTGATGTTCAGGCTTGATCCAAGGATTGCACTGTTTTGGTGCTTTTTGGCGGATGCCGTGCCAACCCGTAGTCTGCGGCGCTCCTTCATAGTGCGGTAGTGCACTCGGCTGGCACGCAAACTGCTTTTATTTCGGCAAAATCTTTTTTCAACAAGCGCTTTACCCAGGAGAACCTGATGGCCAAGACCGTTGCAGACGTGATGAAGATGGTGAAGGAAAACGAAGTCAAGTTCGTTGACTTCCGTTTCACCGATACCCGTGGCAAACAACAGCACACCACGGTGCCCGTCTCTCACTTCGACGAAGACAAGTTCACTTCGGGCCATGCCTTTGACGGCTCGTCGATCGCCGGCTGGAAGGGCATTGAAGCCTCCGACATGCAGCTGATCCCCGACCCGAGCACGGCCAACATCGATCCTTTCTTTGAAGAAACGACGCTGATCCTGACCTGCGACGTGATCGAGCCCACCGACGGCAAGGCCTACGACCGCGATCCCCGCTCCATCGCCAAGCGCGCTGAAGCCTACCTGAAGGCCTCCGGCCTGGGCGACACCGCCTACTTCGGTCCCGAGCCAGAATTCTTCATCTTCGACGGCGTGCGCTGGAGCACCGAGCCCAACAACACGTTCTACGAAATCGAAGAGTACGAAGCTCCCTGGAACACCGGCGCCAAGCTCGAAGGCGGCAACCGTGGCCACCGTCCCACCGTCAAGGGCGGCTACTTCCCCGTGCCTCCCGTTGACAGCACGCAAGACATGCGCGCCGAGATGTCCCTGATCCTCGAATCCCTGGGCATCCCGGTCGAAGTGTTCCACCACGAAGTGGCGGGCGCTGGCCAGAACGAAATCGGCACCAAGTTCAGCACGCTGGTCGAGCGCGCCGACTGGACCATCCTGCAGAAGTACGTGATCCACAACGTGGCCAACGCCTATGGCAAGACCGCCACGTTCATGCCCAAGCCTTACCACGGCGACAACGGCTCCGGCATGCACGTGCACCAGTCCGTCTGGAAGGACGGCAAGAACCTGTTCGCTGGCGATGGCTATGCTGGTCTGTCGGACTTCGCGCTGTACTACATCGGCGGCATCATCAAGCACGCCCGTGCCCTGAACGCCATCACCAACCCCGGCACCAACAGCTACAAGCGTCTGGTGCCCCACTTCGAAGCCCCGGTGAAGCTGGCCTACTCGGCCAAGAACCGTTCTGCCTCGATCCGCATCCCCTACGTGGCCAACCCCAAGGGCCGTCGCGTGGAAGCTCGCTTCCCCGATCCACTGATGAACCCCTACCTGGGTTTCGCAGCCCTGCTGATGGCCGGTCTGGACGGCGTGGAAAACAAGATCCATCCCGGCGAAGCCGCCACGAAGGATCTGTACCACCTGCCTCCAGAAGAAGACAAGCTGGTGCCCACCGTGTGCCACAGCCTGGACCAGGCCCTGGAGCACCTGGACAAGGACCGCGCGTTCCTGACCAAGGGTGGCGTGTTCACCGACAGCATGATCGACGCCTACATCGATCTGAAGATGAACGAAGTGACCCGCTTCCGCATGGCCGTGCACCCTGTCGAGTACGACATGTACTACTCGCTGTAATCGTCTGCCTGCAGACCATTGCTCATAAAAAGGCGGCGCAAGCCGCCTTTTTTCATGGGGCCGAGTACATCTTCATGCCCGTGGCGGAACCAAGGTGGCGGGTGTTGCATCCTTGGATAAACCCCTGCCCAGGTCTGCCCTTGCTCGATTGGCGATGTGTGGCGATTGGTGGATACTCCCTTCTCTCCTGCATGTCCGTGCGAGGAACCTGAATGAAAAAAACGCTCTTCACCCTGCTCCTCATTGCCTCCACGCCTTTTGCAACGTGGGCACAAGACCGCATCTATCGCTGCGGCAACGAATACACCAACAACGCTACCCAGGCCAAGGAGCGCGGCTGCAGGCTGGTGGAAGGGGGCAATGTCACCGTGGTGCAGGGCACCCGGCCTGCGTCGGGCGCGGCGCCTGCCCCCTCGTCTTCTGCGGGTGGCGGGGCAGCCGCGTCGCCTTCCTCGGCCCCCAAGGTCAGCTCCAACGACCAGAAGGCCCGCGACTCTGATGCGCGCGCCATCCTCGAGTCGGAACTGCGCAAGGCCGAAGCGCGCCATGCCGACCTCGTCAAGGAATACAACAACGGCGCCCCTGAACGCAATGCGCTCGACCTGCGCAACCCCCAGCGCTACACGGAGCGCACCGCCGAACTCAAGGCCAGCGTGGCCCGCAGCGAAAGTGACATCGCCGGCATCAAGCGCGAGATCGCCCGCCTGCCAGCGCCCGCCAACTAACCAACAACCACCCCCTGCGTGTGAGTGTCCCTTCATCCCCTGAACTGCCCGGCACCGACACCGGGCGTTTTCATTCGCTGGACCTGATGTCCACCCTGGTGGCTGTGCTGCGCGCTCATGATGGCGCTGTGCAGTTTGCCAACGCCGCCCTGGAAAACACGCTGGGCCTGTCGCGCCGCACACTGGAAGGCGCGGACTTCTCTACCTTCTTCACCGACCCCGCCTTGCTGCAGACCGCCCTGGCGGGAGCCCGGGGCAAGGACTTTGCCGCGCTGCGCTACGAAGCCAGCCTGAAACGCCTGCACCAGGAGCCCGTGCCCGTGCATGTCAACGTGGCCGATGCCGAACAGGTGGGCGAAATCCTGGTGGAGCTGTGGCCGCTGGAGCAGCAGGCCCGCCAGGACCGCGAAGAGCGCCTGCGCGACCAGGCCCAGGCCAACAAGGAGCTGATCCGCAACCTGGCCCACGAGATCAAGAACCCGCTGGGCGGCATCCGGGGCGCAGCGCAGCTGCTGGAGATGGAGCTCGACAACCGCGAGCTCACCGAGTACACCCAGGTCATCATCCACGAGGCCGACCGCCTGCAAAGCCTGGTGGACCGGCTGCTCGCGCCGCACCGCCATCCGCACCTGGTGGGCGATGTGAACATCCACGAGGTGTGCGAGCGCGTGCGTTCGCTGGTGCTGGTCGAATACCCCCAGGGCCTCAAGGTCCAGCGCGACTACGACACCTCCATCCCCGAGTTCCGGGGCGACCGCGCCCAGCTCATCCAGGCGCTGCTGAACATCGTGCAAAACGGCGCCCAGGCGCTCACCGACCGCATTGCTGCGGGCGATGCCGTGATCACACTGCGCACCCGCGTGGCCCGCCAGGTCACGTTCGGCCGTCAGCGCTATCGGCTGGCACTGGAATTGCATGTCATCGACAACGGACCGGGCGTACCCGATGCCATCAAGGAACGGATTTTTTATCCACTGGTGTCGGGGCGGGACGGCGGATCAGGGCTGGGGCTGACGTTGGCGCAAACCTTCGTGCAGCGCCACCACGGGTTGATCGAATGCGACAGCGTACCGGGTCGCACCGACTTCCGCATCCTGATCCCGCTGCCTTGACAACCACGCACGACGGTCCCTGACACGCAACCACAGGGAAGGTTAGAAAAACATATGAAGCCGATCTGGATAGTAGATGACGACCCCTCGATCCGCTTCGTCCTGGAGAAGGCGCTGGCCCGCGAGAACCTGCCCACGCGCAGCTTCACGCACCCCCGCGAAGTGCTGGACGCACTGGCCGATGTCACCGCAGGCGACCCTGCCCGCCAGGGCCCCCAGGTTCTGGTGAGCGACATCCGCATGCCCGGCGGTTCGGGCCTGCAGCTGCTGGAGAAGGTGCGCGAGCTGCAGCCCGGCCTGCCCGTCATCATCATGACGGCGTACTCCGACCTCGACAGCGCCGTGTCGGCCTTTCAGCGCGGCGCGTTTGAATACCTGCCCAAGCCTTTCGACCTGCCCAAGGCAGTGGAACTGATCCGCCGCGCGGTGGAAGAAAGCCAACGCGAAGAAGTCACCGAAGAACGCCAGACCGCGACCCCCGAAATGCTGGGCCAGGCGCCCGCCATGCAGGACGTGTTCCGCGCCATCGGGCGGTTGTCGCAAAGCCAGGTCACGGTGCTCATCACCGGCGAATCGGGCTCGGGCAAGGAACTGGTGGCGCGTGCGCTGCACAAGCATTCGCCCGTGGCAGACGGCCCCTTTGTGGCCATCAACACCGCAGCCATCCCCAAGGACCTGCTGGAGAGCGAACTCTTCGGCCACGAGCGCGGCGCCTTCACCGGCGCGCAAACCCAGCGGCGGGGCCGCTTCGAGCAGGCCGAGGGCGGCACGCTGTTCCTCGACGAAATCGGCGACATGCCGTTTGACCTGCAGACGCGCTTGCTGCGCGTGTTGTCCGACGGCCAGTTCTACCGCGTGGGCGGCCATGCGGCTGTCAAGGCCCATGTGCGCGTGATTGCTGCCACCCACCAGAACCTGGAGCAGCGCGTCAAGGAAGGCGGCTTCCGCGAGGACTTGTTCCACCGCCTCAACGTGATCCGCCTGCGCCTGCCCGCGCTGCGCGAGCGGCACGAAGACGTGCCCATGCTCACGCGCCACTTCCTGCAGCAAAGCGCGCGGCAGCTGGGCGTGGAGCCCAAGCGCATTGCCGACTCGGCGCTGGCGCGGCTGGAGCAGTTCGCCTTTCCCGGCAACGTGCGCCAGCTGGAGAACATCTGCCACTGGCTCACGGTGATGGCACCCGCGCAGGTGATCTCCCTGCAAGACCTGCCCCCTGAAGTGCTGGAGGCCCCGGTCTACCAGCCGCCGGTGCGCGCCACGCCGGGCGCAGAACCTGCGGCTACGGTCACATCCATGCCCGTGGCGCCGTTGGCCGCGGTGGTGCCCGTGGCGCAGGCCCCTGCCGCGCCGCAGCCTGCGTCCGACATGGTGGGAGGGCTGCACCACCCTGCGGTGCCTGCGCCCATGCCTGCCGCCGCGCCATCCTGGTCGGCCGATGCGGCGGCAGCCGCCGCCCCCGCTGCGACTGTCCACAGCTGGGAGCAGGCGCTGGAAACCGAGGCGCAAAAGCTGCTGGCGGGCGGCCAGCCCGAGGTGTGGGATGCGCTCACGCGGCGCTTTGAGTCGCGCCTGATCCGCACGGCCCTGGTGGCCACCCATGGGCGCCGCATGGAAGCCGCGCAGCGCCTGGGTATTGGGCGCAACACCATCACGCGCAAGATCCAGGAGCTGGGGCTGGACGCACCCGACGAGGCGTGACTGCCCGCGTCGCGGCTGCATAGCCGGATTGAAAAGAGCCCCTGGCCGCGGCAAGCTGCCAGGGGCTCTTTGACTTGGGTGATTCAAAAATCAAGGAAAAAGAGGCCGTTTGCGCGCGCCCCTATTGCCTTTATAGCTATTGAATCAGTAGCAAATCAACCCAGGGTCACCACCACCGGTGTGTGGTCGCTGGGCTGCGGGTTCTTGCGTGGGGCGCGGTCCACCACGCAGGCCGTCACCGTGGGCTTGAGGGCCTCGCTCACCAGAATGTGGTCGATGCGCAGGCCCCGGTTTTTCTGGAAGCCCAGCATGCGGTAGTCCCACCACGAGAAGCTCTTGTCGGGTTGCTCGAACATGCGGAACGCATCGGTCAGGCCCAGCCCCAGCAGCGCCTGGAAGTGGTTGCGTTCTTCGGTCGTGTGGTGGATGGTCTCGCGCAGGCCCTCGGGGTCGTATGAGTCGCGGTCTTCGGGGGCCACGTTGAAGTCGCCCACCAGCACCAGGCGCGGGTGGGCGGCCATCTCTGCGCGCACCATGTCCTGCAGCGCCTGCAGCCAGCGCATCTTGTAGGCAAACTTTTCCGAACCTGGTTCCTGGCCGTTGACGAAGTAGCCGTTGAGCAGGCGCAGGGGGCCTGCCGGCGTGTCCAGCGTGGCGGCGATGACGCGGGCCTGCTCGTCGCCAAAGGCGGGGATGTTGCGCACCACATCGCGCAGCGGGTGGCGGCTGAGGATGGCCACGCCGTTGTAGGTCTTCTGGCCAAAGGCGGCGGCTTCGTAGCCGGCCTCTTTCAGGGCGTCGTGCGGAAACTTGTCATCGGTGAGCTTGAGTTCCTGCAGGCACAGCGCATCGACCGGGTTGGCGGCCAGCCAGGCCAGCACCTGGGGCAGGCGCACCGACAGGGAGTTCACGTTCCAGGTGGCGATTTGCATAGGTTTTTTGGCCCTTTGCGCCCGTCCATCAAGCGCTAGTAGCTATCAATAAGTGAGTAAAAGCGCAGTGGCACTCAGGCCGCGCGCACGTAGGTCACAAAGCTGAACGGCAGTCCGTTGCTGCCCACCTGGCGGCTGCTGCGTGCCGACACGGTCCATTCTGGGCCGAGCGTGGGGGCGTAGGCGTCGCCGTCGAAGGGCTGGTCGATCTCGGTCACCTCCACGCGGTCAGCCAGGGGCAGGGCTTCGGCGTAAATCTGCGCGCCGCCGATCACCCACACCGTCTGGGCCGCATCGCATTGCGCCAGGGCCTCGGCCAGGCTGCCTGCGCGGTGCGCGCCGTCGGCCTGCCAGTCGGTCTGGCGCGTCACCACGATGTTGCTGCGGCCGGGCAGGGGGCGAAAGCGCGGGGGCAGCGAGTCCCAGGTCTTGCGGCCCATGACCACCGGGCAACCCTGGGTGAGCTGCTTGAAGTGCGCCATGTCCTCGGCCAGGTGCCAGGGGAGCTGGTTGTCCCGGCCGATGACGCCATTGGCGGCGCGGGCGTAGATGAGGTGCAGGGGCATGGGGCTTGGTGTTTTGTGGGGCTTGATCTGGTCAGATGTGCAGGGCGGCGAGCGCGCCCACGCCCAGGCCCACGGCGGCCACGCCATACATGCCGTATTCCAGCCACTTCTTCTTGGTCAGCAGCGCAATGGCGGCCAAGGCAATTGCCACCTGCAGCGCCGTGGTGGCCTGGGCCCAGCGGTGGTGCTGGTGCATCTGGGCTTCGCTTTTCTGGTCGAAGGCATGGGCATCGGCCTCCAGCTTTTCGGCCACGGCCTTGATCTCGTTCTTTTCTTTTTCGTAGCGGTCGATCTTGCCCTGGTACTTGGCCTTTTCGGTCTCGGCCGGGGTCAGGTCACGTGCCAGTTCGGCCAGGCTTTGTTTGGTGCTTTTGGACTGGAAGTAATTCCACTGGTTGGAGGCCTCGGTCTTCTTGATGGCCGCATCGTTCTTGAGCAGCCCGGCATTGGCCTGCGTGGCCCCGCCCATGTAGGCAAAGATGGCACCCACCGTGGCCACGATGGCGGTGAACATGGCGATCTTGTTCATGGACGAGCCATTGCCCTCCGCGCCATGGCTGGAGGCGTGGTCGCCATGGTGGCCATGGGTGGCATGCTCGACTGCGTGGTCGTGGGGGCCGTGTACGTGAAATCCGCCGGAAGACATGGGTAAGCGTGGGGGTGATGGTTGTGGATGAATGGACGCCGGGCAAGCGCTGCTGCGTTTGCCTGCGGAAACGGGTTTTAAGGGCGGGCGCCGGTTGGGGCTACACCGCCACGGGTGCCTTGATGGCGGGGTGGCACTGGTAGTCCAGCACTTCAAAGTCTTCGTACTGGTAGTCGAAGATGCTGTCCGGCTTGCGCTTGATGTTCAGTACGGGGTAGGGGTAGGGCGTGCGCGCCAGCTGCGTCTCAACCTGCTCGTGGTGGTTGCTGTAGATGTGGCAGTCGCCGCCCGTCCAGATGAAGTCGCCCACATCCAGGTCGCACTGCTGCGCCACCATGTGGGTCAGCAGCGCATAGCTGGCGATGTTGAAGGGCACCCCGAGGAAGATGTCTGCGCTGCGCTGGTACAGCTGGCAGCTCAGCGTGCCGCGCCCGCCGGGCTCCTGCGCCGGGGCTACGTAGAACTGGAAGAACGCATGGCAGGGCATGAGCGCCATCTTGTGCAGCTCGGCCACGTTCCAGGCGCTCACGATGATGCGGCGCGAGTCGGGGTTGGTCTTCAGGGTTTGGATCACGTCGCTGATCTGGTCGATGTGCCCGCCGTCCGGCGTGGGCCAGCTGCGCCACTGCACGCCGTACACCGGGCCCAGGTCTCCATCCTCGCGCGCCCATTCGTCCCAGATGGTCACGCCACGTTCTTTCAGCCAGTTGTTGTTGCTCGATCCGGTGAGGAACCACAGCAGCTCCTGGATGATGGACTTGAGGTGCACCTTCTTGGTGGTGACCAGAGGAAAGCCTTCCTTCAGGTCAAACCGCATCTGGTGGCCGAACACGCTGGTCGTGCCGGTGCCCGTGCGATCCGACTTGTGCACGCCGTGGGTGAACACATGGCGCATGAAGTCTTCGTACTGGGAGCGCGCGGGGCGGGGGAGCAAGGCAGGAGCTGCCGGGGCGGCAGAAGGCTGGGTCATGGGATCGATCACTCAGAGTGGGGCGCCGCCATCAAGAGGTGGCCGTTGCCGACAGCGGATTTTATGCGGAGCGGGAGAATGCGGGACTCGCCTTCCATCCCTTGCATCTGCCATGACGACTCCTGCCACTCCCGCCACCATCCGCCCCCTCGAAGCTGCCGACTGGCCCGCCGTATGGCCCATCCTGCGCGCCACCTTTCAGGCGGGCGACACGTATGCCTTTGCCCCTGACAGCACCGAGGCCGAGATCCACAAAGCCTGGGTAGGACTGCCTGCCGCAACCTTTGTTGCCCGCGGCGTGGGCGGGCAGATTTTGGGCACCTACTTCATCAAGCCCAACCAGACCGGGCTGGGCGCCCATGTGTGCAACTGTGGCTATGTGGTGGCGCCGGCCGCGCAGGGGCAGGGCGTGGCGTCGTTGATGTGCGAGCACTCTCAAAAGCAGGCCGTGGCCATGGGCTTTCGGGCCATGCAGTTCAACCTGGTGGTGGCCAGCAATGTGCGCGCCGTGCGGCTGTGGCAGCACCTGGGCTTTGCGGTCGTGGGCACGCTGCCCGGGGCCTTCCGGCACCACACGCTGGGCTATGTCGATGCCCACGTGATGTTCAAGACGCTGGTGGCCTGAGCTTTTCCCTGATGCAAAAAAGGGCTCCCATGCGGGAGCCCTTTCAGGGGGCGGGGGGAAACACTTCCACATGGTGGCAGCACCCACAACCGTGAGATGCCACCACCATGGGAAGTCCCGCAACTGTGTCAATCGATCAACCGATTACATGGCGCTGAATTCGCCCGAAGGGATCTGACCCGTGCGCAGGGCTTCGGCAGCCTGGGCACGCACAGCAGCG
>NZ_JBWKZU010000091.1:0-14491 GCF_059424825.1 Acidovorax sp. GW101-11A03
GGTCTGGCCAACCCCTGGGCGCTGGCCTTTTTGCCGGACGGGCAGTTTCTGGTCACCGAACGCCCGGGGCGCATGCGGGTGGTGAGCGCCACCGGCCAGGTGGGCCCAGCCCTGGCCGGGGTGCCCCCGGTGGCAGCAGGCGGGCAGGGCGGCCTGCTGGATGTGGTGACGGATGCCGACTTTGTGCGCAACCGGCGCATCTACTTCTGCTTTTCAGAACCCGGAGCCAGCGGAGCGGGCAACAGCACGGCCGTGGCACGCGCCACCCTGGCAGCCGATGCGCGCAGCCTGCAGGACGTGCGCGTGGTCTTCAGCCAGCGCCCCAAAGTTGAAAGTGCGCTGCATTTTGGCTGCCGCATCGTGCAGGCCCCGGACGGCAATCTGTTGGTGGCCCTGGGCGAGCGCTACCACCGCAAGGACGATGCGCAAAAGCTGGACAACCACCACGGCAAGGTCATCCGCATCACTCCCGACGGTGCGGTGCCCCCTGGCAACCCCTTTGCAAGCCAGCCCGGCGCCTTGCCCGAGATCTGGAGCTACGGCCACCGCAACCCCCAGGGCGCCACGCTGGGGCCGGACGGCAAACTCTGGATGCACGAACACGGCCCCCAAGGCGGCGACGAGATCAACCTGCCCCAGCCCGGCCGCAACTATGGCTGGCCCGTGGTCACCTTTGGCGAGAACTACGGCGGCGGCAAGATCGGTGAAGGCACGGCCAAGGCGGGCATGGAGCCGCCGCTGCACCACTGGACGCCTTCCATCGCGCCTTCGGGCATGGCGTTTTTGACCAGCGCGCGCTATGGCGCGGCCTGGCAGGGCAGCCTGTTTGTGGGGTCGCTCAAATTTGGCACGCTGCACCGGCTGGAGGTGGCAGGCGGCAAGGTGCAGCGCGAAGAAAAACTGCTGCAAGGCAACGGCGAGCGCATCCGCGATGTGCGCCAGGGCCCGGACGGCCTTCTTTATATGGTGACCGACAGCCCCCAGGGGCGGCTGCTGCGCCTGCAGCCCGACTGACGGCGATAGCAGGGCGGCTTGACCCAGGTCATGCCGCCCGCAGTTTTCGCCTTACCAACGCGCTGGCGCGGGGTGTTCACTAGGTGTCTGCCAGCGCTTTGGGTTTAGGCTGGCGCCATGCATGCCGAGCCTTCCTCTCCCGCCCCTGCTTCTGCTCCTGTGTCTGCCCCGGCCGACGCGCCACCCCGGTCCCAGCTGGCCCTGCGCCGCGTGGCCATCGACACCTGGCGCGAGAACGTGGCCTACCTGCACCGCGACTGCGCCGTGTACCGGGCCGAGGGCTTCCAGGCCCTGTCCAAGATCGAGGTGCGCGCCAATGGCCGCCGCATCCTGGCCACGGTGAACGTGGTGGACGACCCGGCCATCGTGGGCTGCCAGGAGCTGGGCCTTTCGGAAGACGCGTTTGCGCAATTGGGCGTGGACAACGGCCACACCGTGTCGGTGGCCCAGGCCGAACCGCCCGAGTCCATGGGCGCGCTGTTCCGCAAGATCGCCAGCGAGCGCCTCACCCGCGAAGACTTTGGCGCCATCGTGCGCGACATTGCCGACCACCGGTATTCCAAGATCGAACTCACCGCCTTTGTGGTGGCCTGCCACCGCAGTGAGCTGGACCGGGAAGAAGTGTTCTTCTTGACCGACGCCATGGTGGCCAGCGGCCGGCGGCTGGACTGGCACGAACCGCTGGTGGTGGACAAGCACTGCATTGGCGGCATTCCCGGCAACCGCACGACCATGCTGGTGGTGCCCATCGTGGCGGCACATGGCATGTTGTGCCCCAAGACATCCTCGCGCGCCATCACCTCGCCCGCTGGCACGGCCGATACCATGGAGGTGCTGGCCAAGGTGGAGCTGCCGCTTGCGCAACTGGCGGACATCGTGCGCGAACACCGGGGCTGCCTGGCCTGGGGCGGTACGGCCAATCTGTCGCCGGCCGACGATGTGCTGATCTCGGTGGAGCGGCCACTCTCCATCGACTCGGCCGGGCAGATGGTGGCGTCCATCCTTTCCAAAAAGGTGGCCGCCGGAGCCACCCACCTGGTGCTCGATATTCCCATCGGCCCCACGGCCAAGGTGCGGTCCATGCCCGACGCACAACGCCTGCGCCGCCTGTTTGAATATGTGGCACGGCGCATGGGCCTGTCGCTGGACGTGGTCATCACCGATGGCCGCCAGCCCGTGGGCAACGGCGTGGGCCCGGTGCTGGAGGCACGCGACGTGATGCGCGTGCTGCAGAACGACCCGCGCGCACCCGACGACCTGCGGCAAAAGGCGCTGCGCCTGGCCGGGCGCCTGATTGAGTGCGACCCCGATGTGCGCGGCGGTGACGGCTATGCGATCGCGCGCGACATCCTCGACTCGGGCCGGGCACTGGCGCGCATGAACGCCATCATCGCCGCCCAGGGCAGCACGGGGTTCGACCACAACCGCCCGGCGCTCGGAGCCCTCACGCTGGACGTGGTCGCACCCGCCAGCGGCGTGGTGGCGGGTATCGACAACTACCAGATCGCCCGCGTGGCCCGCCTGGCCGGGGCGCCCAAGGTGCCGGGCGCGGGGGTGGACCTGATGCACAAGCTGGGCGACACCGTGGCCGCTGGCGACCTGCTGTACCGCGTGCACGCCAGCTACCCGGCCGACCTGGAGTTTGCGCGCCATGCGTGCGAGCGGGACAGCGGCTACCGCTTGGGCACGGCCGACGAGGTGCCACGCGTGTTTGTGGAGTTCTGACCATGACACCGCCCGAAGCCCCCTGTGTGCTGTATTTCGATGACGAAGCCGCGCCTGCGCTGCGCCTGGCGCAGGCCGCCGGTTTGCCTGCCCAGGCCATCGAACGCCACCGTTTTCCCGATGGCGAACTCAAGCTGCGCCTGCCGGTGAACGAGACCACTGCCCGCCTGCCACGGCACGCCGTGCTGCTGCGCAGCCTGCACCAGCCCAACGAAAAGCTGGTGGAGCTGTTGTTGGCCGCACGCACGGCCCGCCAACTCGGCGTGCAGCACCTCACGCTTGTGGCGCCGTACCTGGCCTATATGCGGCAGGACATCGCCTTCCACCCCGGTGAGGCCGTGAGCCAGCAGGTAGTGGGTGGGTTTCTGGCCGGTCTGTTCGACGCCGTCATCACCGTGGACCCGCACCTGCACCGCATCGACCGGTTGGAGCAGGCCATTCCGGTGCAGCAGACGGTGGTGCTCAGCGGTGCCGAGCCGCTGGCCGATCTGATTGCTGAACGCCGCACGAACGCGCTGCTGGTGGGGCCCGACGACGAATCCGCCCAGTGGATCGCCCAGGCCGCCGCGCGCCACGGCTTTGACCATGCCGTCTGCACCAAGGTGCGCCATGGCGACCGCCATGTGGCCATTGAACTGCCCGCGCTCAACGCCCTGGGGAGGGCCGTGGTGCTGCTGGACGACATGGCCAGCACCGGCCGCACGCTGGCGTTGGCCACACGGCTGCTGCTGCAGGCGGGTGCCGCCTCGGTGGATGTGGCTGTGACGCACGCGCTGTTTGCAGGCGATGCGCTGCAGGTGCTGCATGAAGCTGGGGTGGGGGAGGTGTGGAGCACGGACTGCATCCCGCACCCGAGCAACGCCGTGGCCATGGCCGGGCAGCTGGCCACGGCGCTGCAGCCCGTCCTACGTACCTGAAAACCCCGGGCTCGGGCTGCGACAATGCGCCATTGCCTTCCTCGCTGCGCCCGCACAGCGATTCAACGAATACAGAAACGGTCCCACCATGCTGCTTGACGCCACCGAATCCCAACTCGTCCTGGTCGATTACCAGGAGCGCCTGATGCCCGCCATCCACGAGGGCCCCGCCGTGCTGGCCAACGCCCGCCGCCTGGCCGAGATTGCGCGCATGCTGGACGTGCCCGTGTGGGGCACCGAGCAGAACCCCTCGCGACTGGGCGCCAACGACGCCGCGCTGCGTGCCCTGTGCCAGAAGACCCTGGCCAAGATGCACTTCAGCGCCGCCGAAGAAGGCCTGGGCGAATGGCTGCGCCCACCGGCCAAGCCCCAGGGCGGCAACGCACGCAGCCTGCCCAAGCACCTGCAAAAGCCCGCACCGCTGGCGGCAGAGCGCGGCACCATCGTCATTGCCGGGTGCGAAGCCCATGTCTGCCTGCTGCAGACCGCACTGGACCTGATCGACGACGAGTTTGAAGTGTGGGTGGTGACCGACGCCTGCGGCTCGCGCACCGAACGCAACCGCGACGCCGCCTTCGACCGCCTGGCCGGCGCAGGCGCCGAGCTGGTGACCACCGAGATGGTGGCGTTTGAATGGCTGGGCAGCTGCGAGCACCCGGCGTTCAAGGATGTGCTGGGGCTGATCAAGTAAATAATTGGGGGATTTTTAGCCTCTACCGCGCGTCCATAAAGCGCTGATAGCTATTGAAATAATAGCAAATCAACTCAGAGGCGGTGGGAGAGGCGCGCCGCTGAAACCCCACCGGCGATTCGGTTCATCGCCGCCTTCGATTCACCCCGCCCGCAGCGCCTCTGCCTTGGCACACACCGCGTTGCCGGAGGCGGCCCAGCCGTCTATGCCCCCTTGGAGAAAGCGTGCATTGAAGCCCGCTGCGCGCAAGCGCAACGCAGTCGAGCGGCCGACTTCGTGGCCATAGACGCAATACACGACCACGTCTTCGCTCGCAGACAGCTCCGGGGCCCATGTGTCGATGGCGGCAGGGTCGCGCCAGCGGGCATTGGGGATGGCGGTGGTGGCCGCCTCGTACACACCGGCGCGACGCACATCAATCAGTTGCGCCGCCGCTTGCGCGTCCTGGATGGACGCTTGCAGCCCTTCGCTCGCGGCGTGTACCGCATGCTGGTAGCGCTCATAGACGGCGGCCCAGTGGATGTTTGCCATGAACACATCCACATAGGCACCCGCTGCGGCACCGTGGTCAAGGTGGTAGGCATGCTCGTACATGTCCAGCGCGAGGATGGGTGCACCTCCCGCCGCGACCTGGGTGTGATCGCTGGCCCACTGGTTGACGAGCGTGCCCTCGCGCGGCTGGAACACCAGCAACACCCAGCCAGAGCCGCCGCCCAATGCCTTGCCCATGGCAACGAACTCCTCGCGCCACCGCTCCACGCTGCCAAAGTTGGCCGCCAGCGCCAGCAGCATGGCGGGTGCGGGGGCAGCACCATCGCCGCCCAGGCTGGCGAAGTACAGCTCATGCAGCAGCATGGAATTGCTGGCGATCAGCTCCTCGCGCTTGAGCCCGTTGATGGCAAAGCCGGGCGTGGAGGCAAAGTCCAGGCCCGAGAGCTGCGCCCGGATGGCGTTGAGCCGTGCCACCGCGCCGCCATAGTTGTTCTGGTGGTGGCTGCGCAGGAGCTTTTCAGACAGGCCGAGCAGTGTGGCCGGGTCAAAAGGAAGGGCTTGAGGACGTGCTTGCATGGCGGGGCTTCGGGAGGAGGGGATGGCCGCTCAGGTCAGCCAGGGTTTGAGGAAAGTCACTGCCAGCCCCACCGCCGCGCACAGGCCCAGCAGCGGCATCACCCCCAGCTTGAAGCGGAACAGCGCCACCAGTGCGCCCACGGCGATCACTGCCGACACGGCATCAAACGCCCCGCCAAAGCCCTGGGGCCAGAGCAGGTGGTAGGCAAAAAACAGCGCGAGGTTCAGGATCACACCCACCACGGCGGCAGTGATGGCCGACAGCGGCGCGGTGAAGCCGAGCTTGCCGTGCGTGGCTTCCACCAGCGGGCCACCCGCCAGGATGAAAATGAACGAGGGCAGGAAGGTGACGAAAGTCACCACGGTGGCGGCGGCTGCGGCGCCTGCAAACAGCGCATCTGGGCCCCACACCTGCTGCAGCCAGCCGCCCACAAAACCGACGAAGGCCACCACCATGATCAGCGGGCCCGGGGTGGTCTCGCCCAGCGCCAGGCCATCGATCATCTGCGGCCCGCTGAGCCACTGGTAGTGCTCCACCGCGCCCTGGTACACATAGGGCAGCACGGCATAGGCACCGCCAAAGGTGAGCAACGCAGCCTTGGTGAAAAACCAGCCCATCTGCGTGAGCGTGCCTTGCCAGCCCTGCGTAGCCACCAGCAAGCCCATGGTTGTCAGCCACAGCGCCAGCCCCGCCGCCAGCACCTTGGCCAGGTGGCTGCGCGAGAAGCGCGCGTGGGCGGGTGTGGGGGTGTCGTCATCGATCAGAGCCGGGCCGTAGCCCTGGTGCCCATTGGCATGGCCGCCCCCCAGGGCGAACACCGCAGGCCAGCGCTGCGCGCCAAAGTAGCCGATGAGGCCCGCCGCGAGCACGATGGCGGGGAAGGGCGTGTCGAACGCAAAAATGGCGACAAAAGACGCAGCGGCAATGCCCCACATCCAGCCGTTCTTGAGAGCGCGGGTGCCGATGCGGTGCGCGGCATGCAGCACCAGCGCCGTCACGGCGGGCTTGATGCCGTAGAAGATGCCCGCCACCACCGGTACATCGCCAAAACGCAGGTACACCCACGACAGCCCGATCAGGATGAACAGCGAGGGCAGCACAAACAAGGCCCCGGCCACGATGCCACCCCAGGTGCGGTGCATGAGCCAGCCGATGTAGGTGGCCAGCTGCTGGGCCTCGGGGCCGGGCAGCAGCATGCAGTAGTTGAGGGCATGCAGAAAGCGCTTTTCGCTGATCCAGCGGCGGCGCTCCACCAGCTCGGCATGCATGATCGCGATCTGGCCCGCTGGCCCGCCAAAGCTGATGAAGCCCAGCTTGAGCCAGAATAGGAAGGCCGCACCAAAGGTTGCGGGAGCGGGGCGTTCCAGCGCGACGGGGACGTCGGCAGAAGAAGTGTGGGGGGTCATGGGGCGGCGCCGGGCACAGTGGATGGTGAGGGTGGGGGCGGCGGGGGCACGGCATACAAGGCGTCAAACACCTGTGCGGCGACCTGGGTGAGGGTGTCGTCGTCGGCATGCACTTCGCGCAGGCCAGCCAGCACAGCCTCCAGCCCGGCGGCCTCGGGCACGGGCATGCCTCCCGCGTCCAGGTAATGCACGGCGCGGGCCATGCGCTGAAGGCGGGGGTCGGTTTCGAGCCCGAAGCTGGCAATCAGCACCTCGAAGGTCACCAGGGCGCTCACATGGGTGAACCGGGCACCGTCATAGTCAAAGCCCAGCACATCGGCGGGTGCTGAGGCCGGGTCTGTCAGCCACACCCACTGTGCACCTGGGTCGATGAAGCGGCGAATCAGCCAGGCGCTGGCCAGGCGGTCCACCCAGGGCCGGGCGCGGGTCGCCCAGCGTTGGTTCTGGAACTGGGTTGCGTTCAGGCGCGGGATGCCATGGGCGGGCAGGGCGGCGGGCTCCCCGCGTGAGAAGCAAGCGTCCAGTGCCTGGCGCAGGCTGGCCAGGTCGGCGTCGGCCTGTGCGGCGGCGGCTCCGGGGTAGTAGTCGGTGCGGTGCAGCGTCTGCAGCGCGTCGGCAATGCTGCGCAGGCGGCGGCGGGCGTCGGTTTCGGTGAGCTGCGGCAGCTCGGACTGCAAGGTGGTGGC
Source organism: Acidovorax sp. GW101-11A03 (assembly GCF_059424825.1). NCBI lineage: Bacteria > Pseudomonadati > Pseudomonadota > Betaproteobacteria > Burkholderiales > Comamonadaceae > Acidovorax > Acidovorax sp. GW101-11A03. Next base: position 7,509 of record NZ_JBWKZU010000091.1, read on the forward strand.
TGTGTCCCGCCACTGTATGAAAGCCTCGGTGCGGTCGAACAGCGCTTCGATTTCCTGGCGCTGTGTGGTGTCGTTAGCCGTCAGGGTCAGCACCATGGCCGTGCCGCCATGCTCCCGCACCTCGGCTGCAATCGGGGCCAGCAGGCCTGCGTGTTCTTGCGGCAGCAGGTAGGCGCCGTCGCGCAGGGCGGCGCAGCCCAGTGCCTTGAGACTGCGCCACACACGCAGCCGTACGGCGTTGGGCTGTGTAGGCAGAGTCATGATGAGGGCGGACCACATGAATGAAGTATATGCTTTACTTTGTGAAATATATATTTCTATTTTTGATATCGTTCTAGCCAAAGAATCCTTGCGCGCGAGATGCTTCAAGGTCTACAAGGCGGGGGAGGACTGGCGTGGCCAGCGTGCAAGGGGCGGGAGAGCTTGAGGATACGTGGCGCAGCAGCAGGAGCAAGGCGCTGATCACAGTGCATTCAGCGCCGCAACGTCAGTTTGCCGCAAGCCCGTCATGAATAATTATGAATTCAAAACCTGCTGTCCTGGCAGGGCGAGAGAGATGCCGAGGAGACACCCACAATGACCGCACACAGCACCTACGCCGACTTCTACCGCCAGTCCATCGACCACCGCGACGCCTTCTGGGGCGAGCAGGCGAAGCTGATCGACTGGAAGACGCCGCCCCAGCAGGTGTGCGACTACAGCAGCCCGCCGTTTGCCAAATGGTTTGTGGGCGGCACCACCAACCTGTGCCACAACGCGGTAGACCGCCACCTGGCCGCGCGCGCCAGCCAGGCGGCGCTGGTGGCCATCTCCACCGAAACCGACACCGAACGCAGCTACAGCTTTGCCGAGCTGCATGCTGAAGTACAGCGCATGGCGGCCGTGCTGCAAAGCCTGGGCGTGAAGAAGGGCGACCGCGTGCTCATCTACATGCCCATGATTGCCGAGGCTGCCTTTGCCATGCTGGCCTGCGTGCGCATTGGCGCGCTGCACTCGGTGGTGTTTGGCGGCTTTGCGTCGGGCTCGCTGGCCTCACGCATCGAAGACGCCGAGCCCGTGGCCGTGGTCAGCGCCGATGCCGGGTCGCGCGGTGGCAAGGTGGTGCCCTACAAGCCGCTGCTGGACGAGGCCATTGCGCTCTCCAAACACAAGCCCGCCGCTGTATTGATGGTGAACCGGGGCCTGGCCCCCATGCACCTGCAGCCGGGCCGCGACCATGAGTGGGCGCCGCTGCGCGAGCAGCACCTGAACACCGTGGTGCCCTGCGAGTGGGTCGAGTCCACCCATCCCAGCTACACCCTGTACACCAGCGGCACCACGGGCAAGCCCAAGGGCGTGCAGCGCGACACCGGCGGCTACGCCGTGGCGCTGGCCGCCAGCATGAAGCACATCTTCGATGCCAAGCCCGGGGAGGTGTACTTCGCCACCAGCGACATCGGCTGGGTGGTGGGGCACAGCTACATCATCTACGGGCCGCTGCTGGCCGGCATGACCACCATCCTGTACGAGGGCTTGCCGATCCGGCCCGATGCGGGTGTGTGGTGGAGCATTGTCGAGAAGTACCAGGTCACGCACATGTTCTCGGCCCCCACGGCGGTGCGGGTGCTGAAAAAGCAGGACCCGGCTTTCCTCACCCAATACAACGTGAAAAGCCTCAAGGCCCTGTGGCTCGCGGGCGAGCCGGTGGACGAACCCACGGCACGCTGGATTGGCGCGGCGCTGAACATCCCCATCATCGACAACTACTGGCAGACTGAAACCGGCTGGCCCATCCTGGCGGTGGCCAACGGCATCGAAGCCAACGCCGCGCGCTGGGGCAGCCCGGGCAAGGCGGTCTACGGCTACCACGTCAAGCTGCTCGACGAGGCCACGGGCGAGGAACTGACCGGGCCCAACCAGAAGGGCGTGGTCGCCATCGAAGGCCCGCTGCCTCCCGGCTGCATGCAGACCGTGTGGCGCGACGACGCCCGCTTTGTGAACACCTACTGGAAGAGCATCCCCGGCCGCCTGATCTACAGCACCTTTGACTGGGGCATCCGCGACGCCGACGGCTACCACTTCATCCTGGGCCGCACCGACGACGTGATCAACGTGGCCGGCCACCGTCTGGGCACGCGCGAAATCGAGGAAAGCATTGCCTCGCATCCCAACATCGCCGAAGTGGCCGTGGTGGGCGTGGCCGACAGCCTCAAGGGCCAGGTCGCCATGGCATTTGCCGTGGCGCGCGATGCCTCGGGCCTGACAGACGACGCTGCGCGCCTCAAACTCGAAGGCGAGGTGATGAAACAGGTGGACGGCCAGCTCGGCGCCGTGGCCCGGCCGGCGCGCGTGTACTTTGTGACGGTGTTGCCCAAGACCCGCAGCGGCAAGCTGCTGCGCCGCGCCCTGCAGGCCGTGGCCGAGCGGCGTGATCCGGGGGATCTGACCACGATGGAAGACCCGGCGGCGCTGCAGCAGGTGAAGGAGCTGGTGGGCTGAGAGCGCGCATTGCAAGATCCACTTTTGGCGACTGTTGCACGAATCTAAAACGCACAAGGCTATTCATGGATCTTCGCCGGGCGGACTTGGTTTCGTCCGTTGTTCTTTGCGATGTACACCTCGCGGTCCGCTTCCTTTAATAAGGTCTCTGCAGTCATGCCCGCTTTGTGTGTGGCTACTCCAATCGACACCGTAACTGCCAATGGAGGTTCGGTAGCAAGTGGAGCCTCGGTGAATGCCACACGTATACGCTCGGCAACATTGCATGCCAGTCTCAAATCGGCAGCCGGGAGTAGCACCACAAACTCCTCCCCACCAAACCGAGCACTCAGATCTCCCTGTCGTAATTGGCTGGAGATTCTTTGTGCAGCAGACCGCAAAGCTTGGTCTCCTATATCGTGGCCATGTGTGTCATTGATTCGCTTGAAGAAATCGATATCTAGAATCAATAGTGAAAAAACAAAACCCTGCTTATTTCCTTCGGTGATCAATCGATCCAGTTCCTGATCAAGAGCTCGGCGATTGAGTTGACCTGTCAGCGAGTCGGTACTCGCTTGGTGCTTAACATGATCAAGAGACTGCCGCAAATCCTCAGTGAGAGCCGCATTTTCCAAGTGCAGTCTGATACCTTCGATGACGCGGGTAGAAATGGGGCGTATTGTGTAAATGAGCGCAACCACATACGCCATAAGCGCAAAAACCAACTGCGGGGCTGCATCTAGCCGACTGCCATGTATGGCCGCTGAGGCCACAGCAGTCAGCCATATGGACGTTGCCAGAACTCGAAATGCCCTGGGATACGTGATATAGGTTGGCAGATTTACGGAAACAATCCCGCACAACACTATTACAAGCCATGCGTCAAGCCGATGATCGTGGGTCATAAGCAAAAGCACGATCAATCCCCAGCAAAAACCATCGAGTACAGCGGTAGCCGACAACCAGAACTTGCGCTGCACTTTCCGGCTGGGCTCTTTGGGTGCATAACGCAACATGCAAAGGTTTATGCACCAGCCAAGCACAAAAATACCTAACCATATCAACACATCACGCCACGGAACAATGTTGTGGACCAGAAAAACAACCAGCGCCCAGCCTGCTGGTGTTGCGTACATGGTTCGCCTGAGCTCATTAATGCATTGAATACAGCCGAGTTCTTCAGCATCCACCTGCATCTTTTCTAAAGATTTTAGGTGTTTTGAAGAGTCATTTTCGGGCGCAGCTGCCATTTTGTCACCTCCATCCAGACCTGGATCCCGCCATATTTTTTAAAATAGGCAACCACGATACCTCTGGTGCAAATGGCTATAATTTTCGAGCCAACTTGCAATTGAGAACGACTGAGGGGCTTATAGGTTTTTTAGTATTAAGCCTGATAATCACGCCAAATTTCACACCGGCCGGCTGCGCTGCCACCCCGCAGGCGGCTGCCACCCCGGCGTCCAACCGATGAAGTCTTCCAGCGGCATAGGCCGGGCGATGCAGTAGCCCTGGGCCTGGGTGCAGCCCAGCTGCAGCAGCATCTGGCCTTGTTCCACGGTTTCCACGCCTTCGGCGATCACGCGGTAGCCGAAGGAGCGGGCCAGGCCGATCACACCCTGCACGATGGCCAGATCGCCGGGGTCGCCCATCATGCCGTGCACAAAACTCTGGTCGATCTTGAGCGTGTCCATGGGCAGGCGGCGCAGGTAGGTGAGCGAGGAGTAACCGGTGCCAAAGTCGTCCAGCGACACGGTCACGCCCATGGCGCGCAGCTCGGTCAGGGTGGCGGCCACGGCCGACAGGTCGTACAGCGCGGCGCTTTCGGTGATCTCGATCTCGACCAGGTGGGTGGGCACCTTGGGGTGGCGCGCCAGGCACTGAGCCATCCAGGGGGCAAAGCCGGGCTGCTGCAGGTGCTGGGCGGCGATGTTGATGCTCAGCGGCATGGGCAGGCCCCGGTCCTGCAGCTGCTCCAGCACCGTGAGTGCGGCCTCGGCCACCCATTCGCCAAAGCCGATCTCCAGCTCGGTGCCCTGCAGCAGCGGCAGGAAATCGCCCGGCGGCACCAGGCCCCGTTCGGGGTGTTGCCAGCGCGAGAGCACCTCGGCGCCCACCACAGTGCCGCTGCGCATGTCCACCTTGGGCTGCAGGTACAGGGTGAACTGCGCGTCTGCCAGCGCGTCGCGCAGGTGGCGGCCCTGGGCGCGCCGCAGCTGCACCGAGCGCTCCTGTTCCGCATCGAACTGGTGAAAGCGGTTGCGCCCGGCCTGTTTGGCGGCGTACATGGCCTGGTCGGCATGGCGCAGCAGGGCGTCGGCATCGGCGTCGTCCTGCGGGAACACGGTGTAGCCAATGCTGGCGGTGACGACCACCCGCTCGGCATCCAGCGTGTAGGGGGACGAGATGCTTTCCATCACGCGTTCGAGCAGGCGTTCGCAGTCGCTGACCGAGCCCAGCCCGGGCATGAGGATCACGAACTCGTCGCCACCCAGGCGGGCCACACAGTCCAGGCCCCGCAGCGCCCGGGTGAGGCGGCCCGCCACCACCACCAGCAGGCGGTCGCCCGCGCCGTGGCCCAGGCGGTCGTTTACGGGCTTGAAACCGTCCAGGTCGAGGTAGGCCACGCCCAGCTGGGTGCCGTTCTCGCGGGCCAGGTCCATGCTTTCCTGCAGCTTGCGCGCCAGCAGCACGCGGTTGGGCAGGCCGGTGAGGGCATCGAACAGCGCCAGCCGCTGCAGCATGACTTCCTGCTCGCGCTGGGGGGTCACGTCGATGGCCACGCCCAGCATGCGGGCGGGGTTGCCTTGGCTGTCAAACCCCACGATCTTGCCCAGGTTGCGCACCCAGCGGGTGGCTTCGCCGGGCGGATTCACGCGCCAGGTGGCATCAAATGGAGTGCCCGGGTTGGTGGTGTGGCGCGCCAGTTCAGCCTGTATGCGTTCGATGTCGTCGGCCGCAACGGCGTTGGCCCACTGCACCGACAAGGGCGTGTTGCCAGGGGCCTCCAGGCCGCGCATGGCACGCCAGCGGCTGTCGCCCGTGACCAGGCCGGTCTGCAGGTTCCAGTCCCAGCGCCCCAGCGACGCGGCGGAGAAGGTCAGCGACAGCAGCTCCTCGCGCTCGCGCACCTGTTCCTCCTCGCGCTTGCGGTCGGTGATGTCGTGCACCGAGAACAGCCAGCAGGGCTCGCCGTCGAATTCGGTCGCGCGCATGGACTGCAACACCGTGCGGGGGGGGGCGCCACGCACGTTCAGCGTCATTTCGTGGTCGCTGACCTGGCCGCTGGCGTCCACCTGATCGATAAGGTGCCGGCGCTCTTCGGCCGTGAAGATGCCCAGCTCGATGCCCGTGCGGCCAATCGCCTCGTTGCGCGGGATGCCCAGCATCTCGACCCAGGCGGGGTTGATGTCCACATACTGGCCGTTGCTGCGCCGGGACAGCCCCATGGGGTAGGGCATGAGGTGGAAAATGCGCGAAAAGCGCTCTTCGGACTGGCGCAGGCGCTGCTCGGCGCGTTTGGCCTCGTCGATGTCCTGCATCACGCCGCGCACGCTCACCACCCGGCCGTTTTCGATCACGGGCTCGCCGCGTGCGCGTATCCATAGCAGATGGCCGTCGGCGTGCAGCACCTCCATCTCCATGCTCCAGGCGGTGCGCGAGCGAATGCTTTCGCGGAACCTTTCGCGCAGCGCCTCGCGGTAGGCAGGTGCCACATGCCGGTCGATGTAGTCGCCAGGCGGCGGCTGGCCGGGGTCCAGGCCATGGATGTCAAAACACGTTTCCGACCAGTACACCAACCCCTTGCCGCGTTCGTCCTCCCAGGCGCCCAGGCGGGCCAGGCGGCCGGCCTGCTGCAGCTGGTTGTTCAGCGCCCGAAGTTCGTCGCTGGTGCGTTGGGCTTCGGTCATGTCGTGGAAAACGAAAACAAAGCAGTTCTCGCCATCCACAAGCACGGAGCGTGCCGACATCAGGCCCGGGATGCGCACGCCGTTGCTCTGCGCCACCAGCGGCAGGCGGTCCACCTTGCCGTCGCGCTTGAAGGCTTCGATGAGCCGCTTGCGCTCCTGCTCGGTGGCCCAGATCTGCAGCTCGGTCGAGGTGCGCCCGAGCACCTCCTCGCGCGGGCGGCCCAGCACCTCGCAGAAGGCCGGGTTCACGTCCACATAGCGGCCGTCCGAAATGCGCGATATGCCCGCCGGGTCGGGCAGCGTCTGGTAGAAGGTGGTGTACTTGGCTTCGGACGAGCGCAGCGCGTCCTCGGCCGCGCGGTGGGCGGTGATGTCCACGTCCATGCCGATCAATGCAGTGGGCCTGCCCTGTGCGTCGCGGCGCGACACGGTGCCGCGCGACATCAGCCAGCGCCAGCGGCCTTCCGTGTCCCGCACGCGGAACTCGGCCTCATAGCTTTCCTCCAGCCCGTCCATGGCACGCGCCAGCTTGGCGGCATTGCGCTCGGCGTCGGCCGGGTGGCGCCGGGCATACCAGCGTGTCCACAGGTCGGGGGCGTCGGCATCGGCCTGGGT
>NZ_JBWKZU010000092.1:0-14359 GCF_059424825.1 Acidovorax sp. GW101-11A03
GCCACCAGCTGCCCGTGCCGCTGCTCGAAGACCTGCTCAGCGCCTTTGCCCAGGATGTGGAAAAAACCCGCGATGCCGAAGGCTACGCCGACCGCGCCGAGCTGCTGGACTACTGCCGCCGCTCGGCCAACCCCGTGGGGCGCCTGCTGCTGCACCTGTATGGCGTGGGCGACGCGCAGGCGCTGCAGCAAAGCGACGCGATCTGCACCGCGTTGCAGCTCATCAACTTCTGGCAAGACCTGTCGGTGGACATCCCCCGCCACCGCCACTACCTGCCGCGCGCCGACTGCGCCGTCCATGGCGCGTGCCAGGCCGAGCTGCTGGCCCTGCAAAGCACGCGCGAGAACGCGCGCCTGATTGCCGACTGCGCCGACTGGGCCCGCACCACCATGTACAGCGGCGCGCCCCTGGTTCACCGCCTGCCTGGCCGCGCGGGCTGGGAGCTGCGCCTGGTGGTGCAGGGCGGCCTGCGCATCCTCGACAAGGTCGAGGCCCTCAAAGGCGGCAGCCTGCACACCCGCCCGCGCCTGCATGCCTGGGACTGGGTGGTGATGCTGGGCCGCGCGCTGGTGATGTAAGAAGAAAGATTCATGGGCCACAAGGCGCGCTGACACGCGCGCTTGCACCAGCCTAAAAATCAAACACAATCACGCCCCATCGCCTATCCATCAAAGGCCAAAAGCTACTATTTTTATAGCAAATTGCCACCATTTGTTGCCCTAACCCTGACCAGCGCGATGTCACAGGGCAGGGATAGCGAGCATGCCGGAGGTGCGGTGTGCGGTTAGCCTCGCCGCCACCTGCCGCCGCCCAAGCGGCTTCACTCAATACCCTAAGGCCCGCGCCACAAGCGCACTGGCCCGAAGCCCTTCCGGTCACACACCCACCATGTCCGTCAGCGTTTTCGACCTCTTCAAGATCGGTATCGGCCCGTCCAGCTCCCACACCGTGGGGCCCATGATTGCGGCGCGGCAGTTTGCCTGCCAATTGCAGGGCACCCTGGGCCTGGCCGCCGTGCACCACGTCACGGTGGAACTGTTTGGCTCCCTGTCTGCCACCGGCGTGGGCCACGGCACCGACAAGGCCGTGCTGCTGGGCCTGGCCGGGCACGAGCCCGACCACATAGACCCCGACCAGATCCAGCCCGCAATTGCCGACATCCGCACCCGGCAAACGCTGGCGCTGCTGGGCGAGCATATGGTGCCGTTTGTCGAAAAAGAGCACCTGCTGTTCCGCCGCAAAAGCCTGCCGCTGCACCCCAACGGCATGGCGTTTCACGCGTTTGACGCGCAGGGCAACGAAATTGCTGCGCGTGAGTACTACTCGGTGGGCGGTGGTTTTGTGATCGACGCGGCGGGCGAGCGTGTGCTCAACAGTGCTGCCACTGCAGGGCCTGATGCGGCCGGCCATGCCCAGGGCCTGCCCCACCCCTTCCGCACCGGGGCCGAGCTGCTGGCCCAGTGCCAGGCCACCGGGCTTACCCCGGCCCAGCTCATGGCCGCCAACGAACAACATTGGCGCAGCAGCGCCGAGGTGCGCAGCCAGCTCATGGCCATCTGGAAAACCATGGCCGGTGCCGTGCAGCGCGGCTGCGCCAGCACCGGCACCCTGCCCGGCCCCATGCATGTGCGCCGCCGCGCGGCCGAGCTGCACCACAAGCTCAGCAGCGCCCCCGAGGCCGCGCTGCGCGACCCGCTCTCGATGCTGGACTGGGTGAACCTCTACGCCATGGCCGTCAACGAGGAGAACGCCGCTGGCGGCCGCGTGGTGACCGCCCCCACCAACGGCGCGGCGGGCGTGATCCCGGCCGTGCTGCATTACTACGTCAACTTCTTGCCAGGCGCCAACGAGGACGGCATCGCCACCTTTTTGCTCACCGCAGGTGCCATCGGCATCATCTACAAGGAGAACGCCTCGCTCTCGGGTGCCGAGGTGGGTTGCCAGGGCGAAGTGGGCGTGGCCTGTTCCATGGCGGCAGGCGCGCTCGCAGCCGTGATGGGCGGCAGCCCCGAGCAGATCGAGAACGCCGCCGAGATCGGCATGGAGCACAACCTGGGCATGACCTGCGACCCGGTGGGCGGCTTGGTGCAGATCCCCTGCATCGAACGCAACGCCATGGGCGCCATCAAAGCCATCAATGCCGCCCGCATGGCGCTGCGTGGCGACGGCCAGCATGTGGTCTCGCTCGACAAGGTCATCAAGACCATGATGCAGACCGGCGCAGACATGAAGATCAAATACAAGGAGACCTCGCGCGGCGGCCTGGCCGTGAATGTTGTGGAATGCTGACAAACCTGTCACCAATGTGACACAACAGCAGATGCCGCAGCACAATGCGCGGCGTGCAGCCTCGCGCGTTTCCTGCAAAGCCTGGCATGCATGGTCCCGTCACCTTTTCCGTTTCCTATGCATCTCTTCTCTGCGCTGCGAGCCCTGCTGCTGATCCTTCCCCTATCCTGCATGTCCCCTGGCGCCTGGGCGCAAGACACCCTGACCCACATTGCCAAGACCGGCGAATTGCGACTGGGGCACCGCGAGGCATCCCACCCCTTCTCCTACAAAGACCCAGCCACCGGGCAGGTGCGTGGCTACAGCGTTGATATCTGCACCAGGATTTATGAAGAGCTCAAGAAGGAACTCAAGCGCCCCGACCTGCGCCTGACCTATGTACTGGTGGACGGCAAGAACCGCCTGGCGGACCTGAAAAACAACGTAGTGGACCTGGAATGCGGCACGACCACCAACACCCTGGAGCGCCAGAAGGAAGTCGCCTTCAGCCACCACATCTTCATTGCCACCACCGCCTTCCTCGTGCGCAAGGACTCGGGCATCAAGACGGTGGACGATCTGAACGGCAAACGCATTGCCGTCGAACGGAAAACCACCAATGACGGCCTGCTGGCCACCAACGAACGCACCTACCACCGCAAATTCATCTACGTGCCGGTAGACAGCACCGCACAGGGATTGGATGCACTCACGCGCCGGGAGGCAGATGCAGTTTTTGCAGACGATGCAGGCCTATGGAGCCCCATGACCCGGCTGGGCAAGGCCATGGGGGACTACCAATTTCTGGAAAAGCGCCTTTCGGTAGAGCCCTACAGCATTGGCCTGCGCAGACAAGACCCTCGCTTCAAGGAGCTGGTAGACCAAGTCACCCGCCGCCTGATCCAGACCGGGGAGATGGCGGCTCTCTACAAAAAGTGGTTCCACTCGGACCAAGGCACGCTCCCCATGAGCGTCTTCATGCGCGAAGCGCTCAAGCGGCCCAGCGACGTGGGCGTGGAACAAATCGCCTTTTGATGCCCTTCGGCCTGCCGCAGAACAGTCAGGCCAAACTGCGGAGTTGCGGCCTCCGCCAGCTGCCCGGTTGCCGTGGCGGGCCATGTCCGCCATGGGACAATCGCGCCCCATGACCCCACAGCAATACGTACAGCAAAAAGCCGTGGCCTCGGGCAGCAGCTTCTACTACGCCTTCCTGTTCCTGCCGGCCCCGCGCCGCGCCGCGATCACGGCGTTTTATGCTTTCTGCCGCGAAGTGGACGATGTGGTGGACGAAGTCTCCGACCCTGGCGTGGCGCGCACCAAGCTGGCCTGGTGGCAGGGCGAGGTGGCCAAGGCCTATGCGGGCCAGCCCACCCACCCCGTGATGCAGGCGCTGATGCCGCTGGCGGCCGACTATGGCATTGAACAACGCCACCTGCAGGCCGTGATCGACGGCTGCCAGATGGACCTGGAGCAGACCCGCTACCTCGACTTTGCGGGCCTCAAGGGCTACTGCCACCTGGTGGCGGGCATCGTGGGCGAAGTCGCCGCACGCATCTTCGGCCAGACCGACCCACGGACCACCGAATACGCCCACAAGCTGGGCCTGGCCTTCCAGCTCACCAACATCATCCGCGACGTGGGCGAAGACGCGATGCTGGGCCGCATTTACCTGCCGGTGAACGAGCTGCAGCAGTTTGATGTGAAGGCACACGAGATCTTGAAGCGCACCTACTCCGACCGCTTCACGGCGCTGATGCGCTTTCAGGCCGAGCGCGCGCACCGGCTGTACGACGAAGCGTTTGCCTTGCTGCCCGATGCCGACCGCCGCGCCCAGAAACCCGGCCTGATGATGGCCAACATCTACCGCACCCTGCTGCGCGAGATCGAGCACGAAAACTTCCAGGTGCTGCACCAGCGCATCCGCCTCACGCCGCTGCGCAAGTTCTGGCTGGCCTGGAAGGTGCAAGCCCTGGGCCGGATGTCTTAGCCGTGGGCCCGCGTCCATGAAGGTCGCCGTCATCGGCGCAGGCTGGGCGGGCATGGCCGCCGCCATTGCCCATGTGCAGGCAGGGCGCCAGGTCACCGTGTTCGAGGCCGCGCGCACCGTGGGCGGCCGGGCGCGCGCCGTGCCGGGCGCGCTGCCTGATGGCACGCCCGCCACGCTCGACAACGGCCAGCACATCCTGATCGGCGCCTACGCCGAAAGCCTGCGCCTGATGCGGCTGGTGGGCGTGGACATCGATACTGCGCTGCTGCGCCTGCCGCTCACGCTGCAGTTCCCCGACGGCCAGGGCCTGCAGCTGCCCGACCTGCCCCCACCCCTCGATGCGCTGCTGGGCATTGCCCGCGCCAAGGGCTGGGGCTGGCGCGATAAGCTGGCACTGCTGCGCACAGCCACGGCCTGGCAGCTGCGCGGCTTTCGCTGCGCGCCCGCCACATCGGTGGCCACGCTGTGCGCGCCGCTCACGCCCCGGCTCATGGCTGAGTTCATCGACCCGCTGTGTGTGTCGGCCCTCAACACCCCCGCCAACCAGGCCAGCGGCCAGGTGTTTCTGCGCGTGCTGCAGGACAGCCTGTTCAGCGGGCGCGGCGGCTCCAACCTGCTGCTGCCACGTGCGGACTTAGGCGCCCTCTTTCCCGAAGCCGCTGCCCACTGGCTGCAGCAGCAAGGCGGCCAGGTCCTCACCGGCCAGCGCATTCAGCGCCTGCAACCATTGCCCGGCGGGCGTTGGCAGCCGGTAGTGGCCGCCAACGGCACCGAAGAACCCGGAGCGTTCGACCACATCACCCTGGCCTGCCCGTCCTGGGAGGCCAGCCGCCTGGTCGAAGGCCTGGCAGGCACGGCGGGCCTGGCCAGTGCAGCCCGCTGGAGCGCCACCACCAGCGCCCTGCGGTTTGAGGCCATCACCACCGTCTATGCCCACGCCCCGGGCGCCGACCTGCCCTTGCCCATGCTGGCGCTGCGCAATACCGCTGCTCACCCGGCGCAGTTTGTGTTCGACAGGGGCCAGCTCGACGGCCAGCACGGGCTGCTTGCCTTTGTGGTGAGCGCCAGTGATGGGGACCGCGCATTGATCGAGCAGCAGGTGCTGCAGCAGGCCGCCGCCCAGCTGGGCCTGACAGGCCTGCAGCCCGTGCAGACCGTGGTGGAAAAACGCGCCACCTTTGCCTGCACCCCTGGCCTGCAGCGGCCCGGCATGCAGGTGCTGCCGGGGCTGACGGCCTGCGGCGACTATGTGGCAGGCCCCTACCCGGCCACGCTGGAAGGCGCCGTGCTCAGCGGCACGGCAGTAGCGGCACAGGCCTGATCCCCGCTTTGACGGCCCAGGGTGCCTCGGGTAAACCCCAGGCCGACTGACAGCATTCCGAAAGCACGCTGCGCACACCATACGCTAGGCAACGCCACTACGGCTTTCACGGAGACACCCATGCTGTTCGATAACGACACCAACCCCGCCTTCCACCCCACCCGCCGCCACCTGCTGGGCGCGGGCAGCGCCCTGGCACTGGGCGGCCTGCTGCCCGCCGCTGCGTCGGCTCAGGCCGCATGGCCCGCCAAGTCTGTGCGTTTTGTGGTGCCCTTTGCACCGGGCGGCAGCTCCGAGATCGTTGCGCGCTCCACAGCGGCCGAGTTGAGCAAGACCCTGGGCCAGAGCGTGTTTGTGGACAACAAGCCCGGCGCCGCAGGCAACATCGCCATGCAGGAAGTGGCCCGTGCCGAAGACCAGCACACCCTCATCCTGGGCCACATCGGCACGCTGGCCGTCAACCCCTACATCTTCGACAAGCTGCCCTACGACGCCAACAAGGACTTCAAGCCCGTGAGCCTGCTGGCCAAGGTGCCCAGCCTGTACGTGGTGCACCCCGACGTGCCCGCCAAGAACCTCAAGGAGTTCATCGCCTACGCCAAGAAGAACCCGGGCAAGCTCAGCTACGGCTCGGCAGGCAATGGCAGCGCGGGCCACCTCGCGTTTGAATACCTCAAGATGACCGCCGAGATCTTCATGCTGCACGTGCCCTACCGGGGCACCGGCCCCATGATGACCGACCTGCTCTCCGGCCGCCTTGATGCCGCATCGGTGGGCGCTGCGGCCCTGCTCCCGTTCATCAAGTCCGGCAAGGTGCGCTGCATCGCCACCGGCTCCACCCAGCGCCTGCCGCAGCTGCCCGACGTGCCCACAGTAGCCGAACAGGGCTTCCCCGGCTTCGAGATGACGCAGTGGTACGGCATGCTGGCCCCCGCGAGCCTGCCCAAAGAACACCTGGACAAGCTGGCCGCCGAAACCATGAAGGCCGTCAAGGCCCCCGAAGCCCTCAAGCGCCTGAACGGTGACGCCGCCGAAGCCATCGGCGGCACACCCGCGCAGTTTGCACAGTTCATTGCGGCGGAGCAGGCGCGCTGGCAGAAAGTAATCAAGCGCGCGCAGATCAAGCCAGATTGAGAAGGGGGGCGTTGCGTTTCAGCGCAAGATGCCCCATCCAATGGAAAGCCCCAGCACATAGAGGGCTCCCACAATGACGCAGGCCTTCAACCAGCCTTCACGGGAGGGGGTGTCAGCGATGTCTTCTCCTCCCATGGCGGAGATCAGTCCTGCAAGAAAGTACGCCAACCCTGTGATGGCATGCAGCAAGATGTTGGGCGCCAACGCGCCACACGCGGCGCCCGACATTGCTCCAGCGGCCAGCAAGGAGCCCATCGCATCAGAGGGGCCGCCCAACGCAGCCCCCGCAAAGCCGAGCAGCAACGCCAAAAGGCTCCCTGCGGCAATGCCCAACAGCGCGCAGGCGACCTTGAAAACCAAGCTGGACGACCATCAGCCGCCTGCGTCTCTCACCCTCTCTTCCATGCGCCATCTGTGGGACAGCCCCCGCAAAGGCCGCTTGTCACGTTTGTCCATACCCTCTCCCTCTTTTGTCCTGCGCATCGTAGTCGCACGCCATAAGCAAGCGCAGCAAAAGCCGAAACAAGCACCGCAGTAGCATTCCCCCATGCGCATCCTCCTGGCCGAAGACGACCACAACCTGGGCACCTGGCTCAGCCGCGCGCTGGAGCATGCGGGCATCCAGGTGGAATGGGTGAACGACGGGCGCCTGGCCGACCGTGCCCTGCAGCAGCACGACAACTACGACGCGCTGGTGCTGGATCTGGGTCTGCCCGGGCTGGACGGTCAGGCCGTACTGCAGCGCCTGCGCGACCGCGACCAGCGCCTGCCCGCGCTGATCCTCACGGCCCGCGATTCGCTGGACGAGCGTGTGCGCTCGCTCAACGCCGGGGCTGACGACTTTCTGGCCAAGCCTTTCGAGCTGGCCGAGCTGGAGGCCCGCCTGCATGCCCTGGTGCGCCGCGCACGCGGCAACGAGCACCCGCGTCTGGCCTGTGGCGCGCTGGTGTACGACAACCCGCGCAAGCAGTTCACGCTGCACGGCGAGCCCCTGGCCCTGTCGCCGCGCGAGCACGCCGTGCTGCGCGTGCTGGTGCAGCGCAGTGGCGAGCCGTTTTCCAAGCAGCAGATCCTGGACCGCGTGTTCTCTGACGACGAGGACGTGCACCCCGAAGCCGTGGAAGTGTTTGTGCACCGCCTGCGCAAGCGGCTGGACGGCAGCGGCGTGCGCATCACCACCCTACGCGGGCTGGGCTATGCGCTCGAAGCGGACTGAACCATGAGACTGATCGCGCGCCTGCGCCGCGCCAGCCTGTGGCGGCTGCTGGCCCTGCTGCTGCTGCCGCTGCTGGCCGTGGTGACGGGGGTGGAGCTGTGGATGACGCGGCACGACGCGCTGGAGGCGGCCAACGCGGCCTACGACCGCTCGCTGCTCGGGGCGCTCAAATCCATCGACGCCAACATCTCCACCGCCTCGGGCGGCCTGTCGGCCGAGCTGCCATACAGCATGCTCGAATTTTTTGAACTCACGGCCAGCGGCAATGTGTACTTCCGCGTGGCGTCGTCCGACGGGCTGGTGGAGCTGGGCAACGCCGACCTGCCCCTGCCACCCGATCCGCTCACGCCCGGCGTGCCCCGCTTTTACGACGCCACCTACTTCGGCGAATCCGTGCGGCTGGCCGCCTACCGCCGCGCGGTGGAAGGTGCCGCGCCCGGGGCCGATCCCAGCAGCGTGCTGGTGCAGGTGGCCGAAAGCACCCGCTCGCGGCAGGAGTTCACGCGCCGCTTTGTGCGCCGGGCAGCGCTGCGCGACACGCTGGTGCTGGCGCTCATGGTTCTGGGCACTGCCGCCACTTTGGCCGTAGCGCTGCGCCCGCTGGCGCGCCTGGCGCGCGAGGTGCAGGCGCGCAGCCCCGACGACATGACCCCCATGGCCGACACCGACCTGCCCGCCGACATCCGCCCCCTGGTGGCAGCAGCCAACCAGCAGATGGCCCGCACGCAGGACCTGGTGGCGCAGCAGCGGCAGTTTCTGGACGATGCCTCGCACCAGCTGCGCACCCACCTCACCACGCTGCAGATGCAGATCGACTACGCCCGGCGCGAGGCCGACGCCACCCGGGTTCAGCACACCCTGGAAGCCATCGGAGGCGAAGTCGCGCGCGCCACGCGCAGCACCCAGCAGCTGCTGGCCCTGGGCCGCAGCGACACAGCAGCAGTGGAGCTGGCCCCGTTCGATCTGGCCGCCCTGCTGCGCGCCGTGGCGCTGGAACTGCTGCCCCGCGCCCGCGCTCGGCAGATCGACTTTGGCATCCATACACCCACGCCCGAGTTAATGGCCGTGGGCGACAGCGGCTTGCTGCGCGAGGCGCTCACCAACCTGGCCGCCAACGCGATTGCCTACACGCCCGAACACGGCACGGTCACCGTGTCGGCTGCGGGCGACGGCCTGGGCTGGAGCCTCAGCGTGGAAGACAACGGCCCCGGCCTGCCCGCCAGCGAACGCGATGCACTGGGCCAGCGCTACCGGCGCGGCTCGCAGGCGGCGGCGGGCGGCTCGGGCCTGGGGCTGGCAATCGCGCGCTCCATCGCCGAGCGGCACCGGGGCGGCCTGCGGCTCGAAGAACGCGCGGGCGGGCCCGGCCTGCTGGCCATCCTGTGGTGGCCCCGGGGCTGAAACCCCCCATCCCGCAGCACCCCAGATTCCGCCAGAATTCGCCCCGCATGCCGTCCGCACCACCCCCCCTCCCCACCTTGCCCCGCCGCCACGCCCTGCAGTGGCTGGCAGCGCTGGCGGGCACTTCAGGCGCTGCGCACGCGCCAGCTGCGTGGGCGGCCGATGCATCGCTGGAACCCGCCGAATGCATCGCCCCCTCCCGCCCCGGTGGCGGGTTTGACCTGACCTGTGGCCTGGCCACCCAGGCGGTGCAAGCCGTGCGCCCCGCACGCCCACCGCTGCACACACGCTACCTGCCCGGCGGCATCGGTGCCGTGGCGTTTGACCAGGTCGCCACCGGGCGGCTGGGCGGGCCAGGCACGCTGGTGGCGTTCTCCAGCGGCTCGCTGCTCAACATCGCGCAGGGCCGCTTTGGCCCCCACCCCGTGAGCGCCGTGCGCTGGATCGCCACGCTGGGCACCGACTACGGCGTGGTGGCCGTGCACCGCGATGCGCCCCACCAGCGCCTGCAAGACGTGGTGGCCGCGCTGCGCAAGGACCCGGCCCGCGTGGTGTTTGGCGCTGGCGGCACCCTGGGCAGCCAGGACTGGATGAAAGCCGCCCTGCTGACCCGCGCCGCCGGGCAAGACCCCAAGCGCATGCGTTTTGTGTCATTCGAAGGTGGCGGAGAGGCGCTCAAGGCGCTGCGCGGCGGCCACATCGGCGTCTTTACCGGCGATGCCGCCGAGGCCCGGCAGGCCCTGGAAAAAGGCGCGCCCCTGCGCTTTCTGGCCGTGCTGGCCCAGGCCCGCCTGCCCGGCGCCCTGGCCGACCTGCCCACGGCGCGCGAACAGGGTGTGGACCTGGTCTGGCCCACGGTGCGCGGCCTGTACATGGCCGCCAGCGCCCCCGATGCCGCCGTGCGCGCCTGGGTGGCCGCGTTTGCCGATGCGCTGTCCGCACCCGGTTATGCCGCGCTGTGCAACCAGTACGGCCTGTACCCGTTTGCGCGCACTGGCACGGCGCTGGAGGAATTTGTGCAACGCAGCCTGGCCGACTACCGCCAGTTGGCGCAGGAGCTGGGCCTGCGGTCCTGGCCACGCTGAGGCGGCTGCTGCTAAGCCCGTGCGGTGGTCTCAGACGATCTCTGGGCCGCTCACTTCTCCAGCCACCACTGGATCACCACCTTGGCCAGGAACCCCAGAAACCCCACACCCAGGCCCAGGAAGATCACAAAGGTGCCAAACCGCCCGGCCTTCGATTCCCATGCCAGCTGCCCGATGATGAACAGCATGTAGGCGATGAACGCCCCCACGCCATAGGTGAGGAAGAAGCCCGAGATCTGCGCCTCGGTGAAGCCAAAAATCACGATGCCCCTCCAGGCGTGCGCTCTGGTGCAGCGGGTGCAGCCAGGTCGCGCTCGGGCAGGCTGGATGCGTCCACCAGGTCGCGGTAGGCGTGCCAGCTGGCGTGGCCCAGCATGGGCATCACGGCGATCAGGCCCAGCAGCAGCGAGCCCAGGCCCAGCAAGGTAAAGCCCAGGATGATCGCCGCCCAGAACGCCATGGGCAGCGGGTTGATCACCACGGCCTGCCAGCTTGTCAGCACCGCCTGCAACAGCGTGGCGCGGCGGTCCAGCAGCAGCGGCATGGCGACCACGCTGGACGCAAAAATCGGTGCGGCCATCAGGCTGCCCAGGGCCAGCCAGATTTCAAACAACCAGCCATCGCGGGCCATGACCACGTGGCGCAGAAAGTCGAGTGGTGTCTCAATGGGCACGGGCGCCAGCAGGGTGATGAGCGCCGCCGATGTCATGACCCAGCCCGAGGCCGCCAGCGCCAGCAGGGCTCCAAACTGCACCATGCACCAGTAGTCATTGCCCCATTTGTTCACGTGGCTGTTCTGCCAGTTGAACCAGGTCTTGAGCACCACGCCCAGGTTGGCAGGCTCGCCGCGCTCCAGCGCGCGGCTCAGCGCATACAGGCTGGTGGCCAGCACCGGCGCCACCACCAGAAAGCCCGACAGCGCCCCCGCCAGCAGCCAGAAGCGGTGGTGCCCCACCGCAAAGATGGCCGCCCCGAACAGCGTGAGCGCCAGCCCATGCGCAAAGCTGATCCAGCCCGCCCGTGCCATGTCGCGCCAGGCCAGCACCAGCCAGGTCATGGGCTGCATCAGGCCGATGGTGCGGATGGCGGGCAATGGCGGGGGATGACGAGGCATAGTGGGAGGGGTCGCTCAGCGACGGGTGAGTGTGACTTCATCGGGCAACGGCATCAACCGCCGCGCGCCCGAACCTTGACCTGAGGCAAGAAACCGAACCGAGGGAAGCCCGTCAGGCCAACAGCCTGCACAGCGCCGTGAGGCTGTCCACCGTGGCATGCGGCTGCACGTCATCGTGCGGCCAGGGGTGGTTGGCGCTGTTGATCCACACGGCCTGCATGCCCGCGTTCAGCGCTCCCTGCGCATCCAACGTGGCGTCGTCGCCCACGTGCAGCACCTCGTGGGGCAGCACATCGGCGGCGGTGGCGGCGGCGTGGAAGATGCGCGCATCGGGCTTGGCCACGCCAAATTCCGACGCGCTGATGCTGTGGCGAAAGTAGTGGCCGATGCCGATGCGGTGCACGTCGGCATTGCCGTTGGACACCGCCACCACCGGGTAGCGCGCCGACAAAAAGGCCAGCGTGTCGTGCGCGTCGTCAAACAGCTCCACGCGCATGCGCTCGGCAAAGAACAGGTCAAACGCCGGTTCGGCCAGCGCAGGCTCGTCGCCCGCCTGGGTCAGCGCCAGGCGGATGGACTCGCGCCGCAGCGCGCTCAGGTCGTGCAGCAGGTCGGGCCGCAGCGCCACCATCTGGTTGCGGATGGCGCGCAGCGATTCGGTGCTGGAGAACAAAGCCGCCGTGGCGGGCGCATGGTGCATGAGCCAGTCCAGCAGCACGCGTTCGGCCCGGGTGATGGTGGGCCAGATGGGCCAGAGCGTGTCGTCCAGGTCGATGGAGATGGCGCGGATGCGGGCGATGTCCAGCTGCGGGGCGGATGCCTGCGCAGGCGCGGTGGGTTGAGGCTGGGGGGCGGTCATGGTGCGGCAAGAATACCCGACGGTAACCAGCGGATGTGCCGCAGATCCCGCGTGGCCGCCAAGGCCCGGCCCATTTGCCACAATCGGGCCATGCCCTCCTCCTTCGCCCCCGAACCCCCATACACCCACGGCCAGGCCGACCGCACCGCCGTGCTGCTGTGCAACCTGGGCACGCCCGACGAACCCACGGCCCCAGCCGTGCGCCGCTATCTGGCACAGTTTTTGGGCGACCACCGCGTGGTGGAGATCCCCAAACTGCTGTGGATGCCCATCCTGCACGGCATCATCCTGCGCACGCGCCCGGCCAAGTCGGCCGCCAAATACGCGAGCATCTGGACGCCCGAGGGCTCGCCCCTGGCGCACTGGACGGCCAAACAGGCCACGCTGCTGCGCGGCTGGCTGGGCGAGGCAGGCCACGCGGTGCTGGTGCGCCACGCCATGCGCTACGGCAACCCGTCCATCGCCAGCCAGCTCGATGCCCTGAAGGCCGAAGGCGCCACGCGCATCCTCATCCTGCCGCTGTACCCGCAGTATTCGGCAACCACCACGGCCAGCGTGTTTGACGCCGTCTACACCTGGGCCGCTCGCACGCGCAACGTGCCTGAGCTGCGCTTCGTCAACCACTACCACGATGCCCCCGGCTACATCGACGCGCTGGCCCGCACCATCGAAACCCACTGGAAGCACCACGGCCAGCCCGACCAGCTGGTGATGAGCTTTCATGGCGTGCCCGAGCGCACCCTGCACCTGGGCGACCCCTACCACTGCGAGGCCCGCAAGACCGGCCGCCTGCTGGCCGAGCGCCTGGGCCTGCGCGAGGAGCGCTACCGCATCACCTTCCAGTCGCGCTTTGGCAAGGCCAAGTGGCTGGAGCCCTATACCCAGCCCACCATCGAGGCGCTGGGCAAGGCGGGCACGCGGCGGGTGGACGTGGTGTGCCCCGGCTTCACCAGCGACTGCCTGGAGACGCTGGAAGAAATCAACATGGAAGTGCGCGAGGCCTTCCTGCACGCGGGCGGGCAGGAGTTTCACTACATCCCCTGCCTGAACGACAACAACCACTGGATCACAGCACTGAGCCACGTGGCCCAGCAGCACCTGGCGGGCTGGCCCACCGAGGCACCCACCGCCGCCGCACTGGCCGATGCGCGCAGCCACGCGCAAGCCGGGGGCGCCCCCGCCGGGGCCTGCCCCGTGGCCCATTGATCAATTACTATTAATTTGATAGCTTAAAAGGCATACTCACCGCGCGCAGATGGCCTTTTTTATTCATTTTTTGAAGGCTACAACGCCCCGCCACCGCGCCCAGCCACAGTGCCATATGCACCGCCCGGCGCTGCGGCCTGCCCCCACCCACATTCCGCACCGATGCCCGCCTTTGCCCTCGCCCCCCACCAGCTGCGGCTGAACATTAACCCCGCAACGCTGGGCTTTGCCAGCACGGCCGAGCTGCAAGACCTGCCCCTGCCCTGGATCGGCCAGGAGCGCGCCCAGGCCGCTGCGCAGTTTGGCCTGGGCCTGCACCAGCCCGACTACCACCTGTTCGTGCTGGGCGAAGTGGGCAGCGGGCGCGCATCGCTGCTGCGCCAGGCCATGCAGACTGCTGCGGCAGAACGCGCCGTGCCGCCCGACCTGTGCTACCTGCACAACTTCGACACGCCCGACCGCCCCCGCGCCCTGCGCCTGCCTGCGGGCCAGGGCCGCCAGCTGCGCCAGGGCCTGGCCGACATGGCCAAGAACCTGCAGGCCGACATCCCCAAACGCCTGGCCGCCGCCGACTTCAAAGCCGAGGCCGAGCGCATCGAAAAAACCTGGCAGGCGCAAGAGGCCGAGGCCTTTGCGGTGCTGGACGCGTTTGCCGAAGCCCGCCAGTTCCGCCTGACGCGCGAGGGCGGGCAAATGGTGTTCACCCTCACCGGCCCCAAAGGCCAGGCGCTGACCGAAGCCGAAGCCCGCGCCCTGCCGCGCGAGCGC
>NZ_JBWKZU010000093.1:0-14307 GCF_059424825.1 Acidovorax sp. GW101-11A03
GGTCATTGAGCGCAGCCACCAGCTGCTGGCGCGAGGCTACGCCGCGCCGCAGCACCTCGTCTGCCAGCGAGGTCAGGTAGGTGATCTGGTCGTTCTTGGCCTGGCGATGGGCCACCCACAGCGATGCTGCAATGGGGATCAGCGCCGCCAGCAGCAGTGGGATGGAGGCAACGACATAGAAGCGTTTCATCGGACACGGCAGTGGTTGGAGGTGACACAGGCAGACACAGTCCTGCCCTGGCGCGGTGCCATCATGCACGAACCGGCGCTGTGGGGCCAACGGGATTTCAACCGATGGCGCGAACAACAACCCAACGCGGTGGCTGCAGGCCATCCTATGATGCAGACAGCGGGTGGTGCCCTGCAGCGAGCCCTGCCAGCCCCCGCCCCTTATCGCAACGAGGAGAGAAACCCATGAAAGACCCGGCCTTTCGGAAACCAGCGTGGCTGCTGTGCCTGCCATTGCTCATGAGCGTCCAGGCGGTACAGGCGCAGGACCAGGTGGTGGATCTGCAGTCCAGCGGCGGCTACACCTCCTACCGCCTGGCGGACGATGTGACCCAGGTGGACCTGGTGGAACAAACCCAGGGCGCCTGCCGCTTCAACCGCACCTGGGGCTACGACCTGACCAACCGCGAGCTGTGGACCAACGGCGGCTGCGGCGGGCGCTTCAAGGTCACGCGCAGCTACGCCCCCGGCAACAACGGTGGCTCCAACGCCGGAGCAGCCGTGGCGGCGGTGGCTGCCATCGCGGGGATTGCCCTGCTGGCCAACCACAACCGGCACGACCACGACCAGCGCCCCGAGTACCCGGATTACCCCCACCAAGGTGGCGACTGGGGCCGCGAGATCCGTGCGGGCGGCGGCCTGTGCCTGGATGTGCGCGGCGGCAAGTTCCAGCCCGGCACTACGCTGCAGGTGTACGAATGCAACGGCACGGCGTCGCAGCGATTCGCAGTGGGTCGTGGCGGCGAGATCCGGGTGCGCGACCTGTGCGTGGACGTGGACCGGGGCGACCCGCGCGATGGCGCACGGGTGGTGCTGTGGTCCTGCTCGGGCTCGCGCAGCCAGAGCTGGTCCACCCGGGGCGGGCAGATCGTGAGCCAGCTCACCGGCAAATGCCTGGATGTGGAGGCCGGTCAGGTTCGCCCGGGCGCGCACACCATGATCTGGCCCTGCAACCGCAGCCCCAGCCAGCGCTGGTGGTGGTAAGGAGTGCGTGATGATGATGAAAAATACCGTTCACCGCATCTGCGCAGTCACCTGCGCTCTGGCCTCGCTGGTCCTCCTGGCGGCTGCCCCCGCAGCCTACGCAGCCGATGCCCCCGTGACCTCTCCCACCACACCGGCCCGGCCCGCCAAAGCGGGCCCCAAACAGGCCGCCAGGCCCCTCGCCGACCGCCTCCAGGCCATTTGCTCATCGGCCGACTTCAACCACGATGGAAATGTGTCGCTGGACGAGTTTCACCAGGACATCGTGCAGAGCTGGCACAGCCTGGGGCCCGATGCACAGGGTTATGTGCACTTGGCTCAACTGAGCCAGGTGCCCCGCATCGGCAAGGGCGCGCTGCGGCGACTGGCCGCAGCCGACAAGGACGCAGATGGCAAGCTGTCCTTCTCCGAGGTGGTGCAGGCGCGCATGGCCTTTTTCGAAGCCGCTGACGGCAACCAAGACGACCTCTTGTCACTGCAGGAGTGCATTGCGTACGAGCGCCAGCGGCGGAGCCAGCCACAATAAACCGTGGGCAAAGGGCGGCCGGCTGTCTAGCCACCCCGTGGCCCGCACAACCTTGCTGGTACCAGCAGGGGTTGAGGTGGCAAGGATTCCTGCCTGCCACACACTCCACGGCCCGGGATAATCGACAGCGCCGCCGAACAGACTTTCTGCAGGTGGGGCTGGGGCATCCTTGCAGCCTTGGCCCAGGTGACGCGCCGCCCCTGCCCCACTGCCTTTGAGATCTTCATCCCTATTCCATGTCCCAGGCCCTTCGCAACACCCTGCTTTCCCTGCGCGATCTGATCGTTTCCGCCGGCCCGCTCGCTTTTCTGGCCGTGGGGCTGCTGGTGCTGGCCTACTGGTGGCTCAACCCCAATCCGCCCAAAACCGTGACCCTGGCCACGGGGCCCGCGCAAAGCGCTTACGAGGAGTTTGGCAAGCGCTACCAGAAGGCACTCGCAGCGGACGGGATCGAGGTGACGCTGCTGCCCAGCGAGGGCTCATCTCACAACCTGCAACTGCTGCGTGAAGGCAAGGCGGATGTGGCCTTTGTGCAAGGCGGAACCGCCGAACTCCTGCCCGACGATCCCGACGAACTGGTGTCACTGGGCAACCTGTTTGTGGAGCCTGTCTGGCTGTTTTACCGCACCGAAACGGCACAGCGCATGTACAACACGCCCCGGCTCGATGGTCTGCGGCAACTGCGTGGCCTGCACGTGAATGTCGGTTCGCAGGGAAGCGGTGTACCCACGCTGATGGAACGCCTGCTGGAGGCCAACAAGGTCGAGCGGGGGGCCGTCAAGCTCTCGCGGCTGGACCAGACCCCGGCCACCGTGGACTTCCTGGCGGGCAAGCTGGACGCGCTGGTGTTCGCATCCGCCCCCGAATCCCTGATGGTGCAGATGCTGCTGCAAACCCCCGGAGTCCAGTTGTTGGACTTCGCGCAGCACGAGGCCTATGCACGGCGCTTCCCGTTCCTGACGCCGGTCACCCTGCCGCGCGGCGTGGTGGACCTGGCCAGCAATGTGCCGGTGAGGGACGTGCGGCTGGTGGCGTCCACCACCTCGCTGCTCGCCCGCGAGGGCACCCACCCGGCTTTGCTCACGCTGTTTGCGCAAAATGCCCAGAAGCTGCACGGGGGCGCCGGCTGGTTCAACCGTGCACGCGAGTTCCCCAACGCGCGCAACAGCGAATTGCCCATTGCAAAGGAAGCCGATCGCGCCATGAACGAGGCCGTGCCCATGCTGCAGCGCTATCTGCCGTTCTGGATTGCCAACCTGATCGAGCGCATGTGGCTGGTGCTGGGTATTCTGCTGGCGATCATGCTGCCGCTGTCGCGCATCGTGCCGCCGCTGTACCAATTCCGCGTGCGCTCGCGCGTGTTCCGCTGGTATGGCCGCCTGCGCGAGATCGAAAGTGACATGGAAACCGGCAGGGCCAACACGGCCGAGCTGCTCAAGGCCCTGGCCGCACTGGAAGCCCAGGCCGAAAAAGTGAGCGTCCCCCTCTCCTATGCCGACGAGCTGTACGCACTGCGCAACCACATTCACCTGGTCCGCAAAAAACTCCTTCGGGTGTCGGAGGCGGGAGAACCCAGGCCACTTCCAGAGGCTGCAGTTCCCTGAACGCAAGAAACCAGGCCGTGTGGATCAGCGGCTTTTGGAGGACTTGGAGCCCGACGAGGGCGAGAGAGGTGCCGACTTGGACAGTGGCGCCATCTTGGAGCTGGAGGCTGGCCGTGCGCCGGAGGACCGGCCATCGGACGGCCTGCGCTCCACGCCTGCGGCATCGGCTGAGCGGCTGGCCCCCTTGGGTGGAAGTGCAGGCACCACGCGCAGAGCCCCCTCCTGCGCCAGCTTGTCCCGCATCCGCCGCGTCATGGACTGGGTACTGGCATCTGGGGCGGTGAACAGGAACAGCGTGCCATGGGGACTAGACCAGGTGAGCTGCGTGCGCACCACACGCCCGTTGGTCACCAACTCCACCCAGGCACCGATCACAAAATCGGCGTAGGGGTCGGGCAGCTCCACGGGCGGGGTGCTGCTGCCCTCGGCCTCTTCGGGCGCCGCGGGCTGCGCTTCAACGGAACTGGCCTCAGGGGGCGTCTCCACCACAGGCTCTGGCGCGACGACGGGCGCGGGCTTTTCAAAAGCCTCCTGGTGCAAACCCACCAGGCGCTGGAGCAAGGCACTGGTCTGGACCGCCGGGTAGTTAATGGTCTTGAGGCCCTTGCGCAGCTTGGCGAGCAGCCCGGGAATGGCCTCATTGAGCCGGTCCGGCTCTTGCCGTGTCAAGTCCGGCTGGGCACTCCAGAGCAGCACGGGCACCAGCGCCAGGTACCCCCCCGGGTCGTCCTTGCCGCCGTCGCTGTTCATCACCTGGGCCAGGGCAATCACGTCAGCCCAAGGGCCTGCGGCAAAGTCAAGAATGTCGGCGGGTACCTGCTCCAGGTCAGGCAGCTTACGGATATCGGCCGCCACTTTTTCAGCCAGCAGTTCCCGCTGCTCGGCATGCAGACGGGCTTTCTCCTCGGCATCCCGCTCTGCCTTGATTTTCTGTTCTTGCTTGTCCCAGGCCGACTGCAGGGCCTTGAGCACGGTATCGAAAGGACCCGCGTCCTTGATCTCATTGGTGGACAGGTGCTCAACGGCTTCCGTGACCAGGCGCATGAAACGGCTGAATCCCTGATCCGTCTCGGCGGTAAAGGCCAGGCTGCGCTGGGTCAGCTCGTCAAGCAGGCGACGTGCGGGATGGGTGCCATCGGTAAAAAAACGCCCATCGTGGTGCACCAGTTGCTTGAGCGCTGGCTCCAGGCTCTTGACCGCCAGCTGGACAGGGGGCAACAAACGCGCATCCTGCGCAATGTTCGCCATCATGCGCCCCACCACCTCTACCGCCATGGCGGTGGACTGCGTCGCAGCCTCCATGGGCATGGAGGCATACACCACCGGCGCCACCCCTGGGCCACGCCAGCCGGACAAGGGCACCGGCAATGAGCCGCCCTGGCTGGCACCAGCACCACCCGCCAGTCGCCCCACCAGCCGCTCCAGCTGGGCCATGTCTTCGATGGCCTCGGCAGCCGCTCCCGAGGGGAAGTAAGCCCCGGACAGCGAAGACTGCGCACTGGCCGCGCCTGCGCGGGGATCCACCCACCCGGGCTGCCCAGCCACAGGTTGCGCAACCACGGCCCCATAACCCGGGGCGGCAAACGGGTCACCCCCGGCCAGCATCTGGCGCAGGATGCCCACCGTCAGCAGGGCTTCTTCAGCCGCATCGACCGCTGCCGACACGGGCACTTGCTGGGAATCTCCACTCCAGCCCGTGGACGGCCCCACGCCCCGGCCATAGCCGGTGTTGCCGTAGTCGCCCATGGGAGCGTTCATTGAGTGGCCATAGCCCGAGTATCCGGTGCCATAGCCTGTTCCAGGACCGCCGTAGGCCTGCCCGTAGCCCGTGCCCGGGCCGCTGTTGCGGCCGCCACCCGATGGCGTACCCAGCACGGCATAGCCCACAGGCTGGACACCATGCTCGCGCAGGCTCTTGGCGGTGTTTTTGTATTCTTCTACGAGCAGCTTGCCCAGCAAGTCCCGCATGTGCTGCATCCAGAGCT
This sequence comes from Acidovorax sp. GW101-11A03, assembly GCF_059424825.1. NCBI lineage: Bacteria > Pseudomonadati > Pseudomonadota > Betaproteobacteria > Burkholderiales > Comamonadaceae > Acidovorax > Acidovorax sp. GW101-11A03. The sequence goes on from NZ_JBWKZU010000093.1 coordinate 5,328, forward strand.
GCCGGACTTCGGGGGACACGCCCGTATCGCTGACCACCCGCTGCAGGGCCCGTATGTAACTTTCGGGGCGCAGCGGGTTTCGCTCGGGCTGCACGCTGCGCAACCCCTGTGCCGCGCTGACCAGGGTATTGAGTTCAGCCAATACGGCATCGGTGGCATGCAAGGCCGATTGCTGGGCCTTGGAGAGTTCCACCTGCGCCAGCATCTCGTTTTCGTCCATGAGCGACAGCTCACCGAAATCCATGCCGGTGTCGTCGGCAGAACTGCGCCCCTTGGTAACGGCAGGCCCTTCCGCAAATATCTCCAGCAGGGCCATGGGATAACCCTTGACCAGCGCAGCCTCATGCTGGTTGAGGTAGCGCAGGCTGTCACTGATCAGGTTGCGCTGCTGGATGCCGACGCTGCCCGTCTCCTCCTCCGCCAAGGCCCCTTGGGTGACCTTGACCAGCTGCTGCATCAATGCCTCGCCCCCGCGCACGGCGTTGACGACACAGGCACGAAACACGGTTCTCGTACGAGACGCAGGCTGGGACATGGTGGGGAGGAGTCGGCGAACAGGTTTCCAGTTGCAATCCTACTTGACCTGAAGGCTGGATTCAGGTCTTTGAACCGCCTACCGGCAGCTTATTTCAGGGCTTTGTAACGCATCCGCTTGGGTTTGGCCCCCTCCTCACCCAGACGCTTCTTCTTGTCGGCCTCGTACTCCTGGTAATTGCCGTCAAAGAACGTCCACTGGCTGTCACCTTCGGCCGCCAGGATGTGGGTGGCGATACGGTCCAGGAACCAGCGGTCGTGGCTGATTACCAACACTGTGCCAGCGTATTCCAGCAGCGCATCTTCCAGGGCACGCAGGGTTTCCACGTCCAGGTCGTTCGAGGGTTCGTCCAGCAGCAACACGTTGCCGCCTGCGATCAGGGTCTTGGCCAGGTGCAGGCGGCCGCGCTCACCACCGGAGAGCATGCCCACCTTCTTCTGCTGGTCGCCGCCGTTGAAGTTGAAGCGACCGCAATAGGCGCGGCTGGCCATCTGGAACTTGCCGATGTTGATCATGTCCAGCCCGCCAGACACGTCTTCCCACACCGTCTTGTCGTCCGACAAGGCATCGCGGTGCTGGTCCACAAAGGCCATCTTCACCGTGGCGCCGATCACCACTTCGCCGCTATCAGGCTGCTCGCGGCCCGCAATCAGCTTGAACAGCGTCGATTTACCAGCCCCGTTCGGGCCGATGATGCCGACGATCGCGCCCGCCGGGATGGTCATGGACAGGTTATCGATGAGCACGCGGTCGCCAAAGGACTTGGTGACGTTGTGGAACTCGATCACCTGGGTGCCCAGGCGGTCGGCCACAGGAATGAAGATTTCCTGCGTTTCGTTGCGCTTTTGGTATTCGTAGTCGGAGAGTTCCTCGAAGCGGGCAATGCGCGCCTTGCTCTTGGCCTGGCGGCCCTTGGCGTTCTGGCGCACCCACTCCAGTTCCTTCTTCAGAGCCTTGGCACGGGCTTCTTCGCCCTTTTGCTCGGACTCCAGGCGGGCCTGCTTCTGGTCCAGCCAGGTGCTGTAGTTGCCCTTGTAGGGAATGCCGTAGCCACGGTCCAGTTCGAGAATCCACTCGGCCGCGTTGTCCAGGAAGTAGCGATCGTGGGTGATGGCCACCACGGTGCCGGGGAAGCGGTGCAGGAACTGCTCCAGCCAGTCCACCGACTCGGCATCCAAGTGGTTGGTGGGTTCGTCGAGCAGCAGCATGTCGGGCTTGGACAGAAGCAGGCGGCACAGCGCGATGCGGCGCTTTTCGCCACCGGACAGCAGGCCGATCTTGGCCTCCCAGGGCGGCAGTCGCAGGGCGTCGGCGGCGATCTCGAGCTGGTGCTCGGAATCGGTGCCAGCCGTGGCGATCACGGCTTCCAGGCGGGCCTGCTCGGCGGCCAGGGCGTCGAAATCGGCATCGGGCTCGGCATAAGCGGCGTACACCTCTTCGAGCTTGGCCTTGGCGGCAAACACTTCGCCCATGGCCTCTTCCACGCTCTCGCGGACGGTGTGCTCGTTGTTGAGCTGGGGTTCCTGGGGCAGGTAGCCGATCTTGATCCCGGGCATGGGGATGGCTTCGCCTTCGATTTCCTTGTCCACGCCGGCCATGATCTTGAGCAGGGTGGATTTGCCCGAGCCGTTCAGGCCCAGCACGCCAATCTTGGCGCCGGGGAAGAAGCTCAGGGAGATGTCTTTCAAGATCTGCCGCTTGGGCGGCACGGTCTTGGAGACGCGGTTCATCGAATAAACGTATTGGGCCATTGGGTTCTAACCTGGGGAATGGGGCAGAAGAATTTCTGCGTTCAAATGCCGATTATCGGGCCATGCGACAATATGCCCCGCGACGGGCTCCAGTTGCCCGCTGCATCAGCACACTGCTGGGGACGAAAGAAGCACCCTGCTTCCGGGCTCCCAATCCTGAACCTCATCGGCTTGAGACTGGCTCGGCAACCCCCGGTTGCACGACAGGCCGATACCCAGCGCCCCGGACGGGCGCATCCAAAGACATGACATTTGACGAACTGAACCTGGCTCCTGCCATCCTGAAGGCCGTGCACGAAACGGGCTACGAGACCCCCACGCCCATTCAGGCCCAGGCCATTCCCGCTGTTCTGGAAGGCCACGACCTGCTGGCCGGCGCCCAGACAGGCACTGGCAAGACCGCCGCGTTCACCCTGCCCATGCTGCACCGCCTCTCGCAAGGCACGGCCCCCAAGAACAAGTTCGGCGGCAAGGGCATCCGCGCCCTGGTGCTGACACCCACCCGTGAACTGGCTGCCCAGGTGGAAGAATCCGTACGCGAATACGGCAAGTACCTGGACATCAACTCCACCGTCGTCTTTGGCGGCGTGGGCATGAACCCACAGATCGACCGCATCAAGCGCGGCGTGGACATCCTGGTGGCCACCCCGGGCCGCCTGCTGGACCTGCAGCAGCAGGGCTTCCTGGACCTGTCCACCGTGGAAGTGCTGGTGCTCGACGAAGCCGACCGCATGCTGGACATGGGCTTCATCCACGACGTGAAGAAGGTGCTGGCCCTGGTGCCCAAGGACAAGCAGAGCCTGCTGTTCTCGGCCACCTTCAGCGACGAAATCCGCGATCTGGCCAACACCCTGCTCAAGAACCCGCAAAGCATCCAGGTCACCCCCCGCAACACCACGGTGCAGCGCATCACCCAGGTGATCCACCCCGTGGGCCGTGGCAAGAAGAAGCAGGTGCTGCTGCACATCATCCAGCAGCACAACTGGAGCCAGGTGCTGGTGTTCACCCGCACCAAGTTCGGCGCCAACAACGTGGCCGAGTTCCTGACCAAGAACGGCGTCTCGGCCATGGCCCTGCACGGCAACAAGAGCCAGAGCGCCCGCACGCAGGCCCTGGCAGGCTTCAAGAGCGGTGACATCCGCGCGCTGGTGGCGACCGACATCGCTGCGCGCGGCATTGACATCGACGACCTGCCCCATGTCGTGAACTACGAAATCCCGAACGTCTCGGAAGACTACGTGCACCGCATTGGCCGCACTGGCCGCGCGGGCGCAACCGGTGAAGCCGTGAGCCTGGTCTGCATGGATGAAGAAGGCTTCATGATGGAGATCGAGCGCTTCACCAAGCAGCAGATCCCCGTGCAGGTCATCGAGGGCTTTGGCCCCGAACCCGGAGAGAAGGCCGAGCCCATTGCCATGGGCCGCCAGACCATCTGGGGTGGTGCAGGCAAGCCTCCGGGCCGTGACGTGATGCAGGCAGCTGCCAAGGCCGCCCGCAGCGAGATGATGGAACGCATCCGCACCAACAAAGCCAGCCAGGGCGGCGGTGGTGGCGAGCGCGGCCCCCGCCCTGCCGGAGGCGGCAATGGCGGCGGCCGTGGTGGACGCGCCGGTGGCGGTGCAGCAGCGAATGGCGGCGGCAACGGCCCACGTGGCGGCCGTGCCGGTGGTGGTGGCCAGGGCGGCGGCGCGCGCGCCGGTGGGCAGGCCCCTGCACGCGGTCGCTCCGGCGGCGGTGGTTACGAGGGTGGCGGCAATCGATATGACGACTCGCAACCCCCACGCGCCAATGCCCACCTGGGTACACACTCGGGCCACAGCAACCCCGGCAACCGCCACTCAAGCCATTCGGCCGGTGGGCAGCCTGACCCCATGCGCACCAGCGTAGACAGCATGGGCGGCGGTGGTCGCCGTGGTGGTAGCGGTTATCGTGGCGGCAACGGTGGAGGTGGCGGCTATGGCGGCGGCAATTCTGGTGGCCGGGGCAACGGGCCTCGTGGGTCGGGCGGTCCTCGCGGCTCTTTTAACCGCTGACACCACCCCGTCGAGGGGCCATGCAGCGACGCCAGCGACCGCTGCAGGCACCTCGCCGCCTCTTTCGGAAGACCCCCAGGGCACAGCAGCCACCATCCACGTGCTGCATGCCCGGGACCGGCGCCCTCCGGCGCTGGCCCACCCTCGGCTGCAACTGCACGCAGTCGATTTTTCCGACCTGCCCGCATTGCCTGCGGTGGACCATGTCTATATCACCCTGGGCACCACCATGGCGGCAGCAGGCAGCCAAAGCGCTTTTCGCAAGGTGGACTACGACGCGGTGATGGCCACCGCCCGGGCCGCACGTGCCGCAGGCGCAAGCCGCTGCGGCGTGGTAACCGCCATGGGCGCAAACGCGCACTCACGCATCTTCTACAACCGCGTGAAGGGCGAGGTCGAGCGCGACCTGCAGGCCCTGGGCTTTGCCACCCTGGTCATTGCCCGCCCCTCTTTGATGATCGGCGAGCGCCAGGCTTTGCAGCAGGCCGCACGCCCGGCCGAATCTCTCTCGATCCAGCTCTTCAAATGGCTGGACCCGCTCATTCCTGACAACTACCGCGCCCGCCCCGGCGCCGATGTGGGGCGTGCGCTGGTCCATGCCGTACAGTCAGGCCCGCCCGGGCTGCAGGTGCTGTCGGGCCGCGCGCTACAGCAGCCTTGACGCCTGCCCGGCCCCAGCGCTTGAAGGCTGCCCCGCAATTTTTTACCCCCAAGGACTCCCCGACTCCTCTGCCCATGCGCCCCAACGACCCGCCCCAGCCCTTGGCCACCCTGATGGTGGCCACCTGCAATGTGTTGAACCTGGCCAACCCTGGGCGCATGTTCTATGAAAACCAGGACCCCTACAGCGCCGCAGAGTTCGAGCGCAAGCTCACCTGGCTGGGGGAGCGCCTGCGCATGCTCAACGCCGATGTGCTGGCGGTGCAGGAGGTCTGGGACGAAGCCGCCTTCAAGGGCGCCCTGGGCCGCAGCGGGCTGCGCTACGACTTTGTGGCCGTCCCCGGGGCCGAGAACGACGCCGAGCGCCATGGTGCGCAAGGCACCCCCCGCGTGGGCATTGCCACGCGGCTCAAGGTGGAAGCCCTGCAGTCTTTTCCTGACTTTCCCCCAGGCCTCCAGGTGGAGGTGCCCGGCCTGGGACCACACACCCGCTTCGAGCGCCCGCCCCTGGTCGCCACACTGCGCATGAAACATGGTCAGACCCTCAATGTGCTGACCGCTCACCTCAAGTCCAAACGCCCCAAGTTCCTGCAGGATGCGCAGGGCAACCCCACGGAGGACCGCGACGACCACAAGGTGATGGCACTGGCCTCACTGCGCTCGCTGGTCATGCGGGGCTCCGAAGCCATGGCTCTGCGCTGTCTGATCATCGACCTGCTGCACCGCACCAACATCCCGCTGGTGGTGCTGGGCGACTTCAACGACACACCCGACAGCGTGACCACGCAGCTCATCTGCGCTACCAACGAGATCGCCTACGACCGGTCGGCCAGGGATGTCGCCCTGTTCAACGCCTATGACCTCCAAGGCGAAGCCACGCTGAAAAAGGACGTGGCGTATTCGCACATCCACCAGGGCTCCCCTTCCGTGCTCGACCAGATCCTGGTAAGCGAAGAGTTCATGGCCACCGGGCGCAACAGCGTGGGCGATGTGCGCCGGGTCGACTACTTCAACGACCACCTGCACGAAGGCCGCGACCGCACCCGGTCCGACCACGGGTTTGTGCGTGCGCTGCTGCGGCTCAAGATGCCGCCTGCAACACCACAGTCGCCACCATAGCCATCCCCACAAGACCATTCGGCCTGGAGTGCAGACCTCTCGCCATGTCAACCAGCGCATTGCAACGGGATGTACGCCGATACAGCTGGGCACAACTGCACAGGTAACATCAACGCCACTGACGCCCCCCCAGCGAGGCATCCCTTGGCAGAAAACCCATGACCATGCACCCATCTCTTCGCCGCACGCCCCTTGCAGGGACAGACACCGCCCGCCCCGTCACGGCTTCTTTGCGGACCATGCGCTGGGCAACCTCTGCCACCCTCGCTGCCCTGCTGCTCACGGCCTGCGGCAGCACACCGCTGCCCCCCTGGCCCTCCACGCCAGCCGCCCAACGGCCGACTGCGCCAGCCCCGCTGCCGCGCACGCAGCAGGGCACGGTGGTGCCTGCGCCGCTGGGCCAGCAGCAGCTGGCACCACAGCAGCCGCCACAGCGCGCGGCCGTGGTGTCCACCCCCCTGCCCCCGGCTGCGCCGCTGGTGGTGCAGAACGAAGGCCCCATGGCGCCGCCTTACAGCGCTGCCGTGGCCGCACGTTTTCCCAACCCGCCGATTTCCTACAACACGCCAGGGCTGGGGCAGGATCGCCGGGCCTTCACCACCAATGCCGAACTCGGCCAGTGGCTGCGGTCCCTGGCGGATGCAGCCCCCCGTGGCGCCACCCGCACCAAGCTGCTCAACATCGGCACCTCGCAGCGCGGTGAGCCCATCCAGGGGTTGCTACTCACCCGCGCAGCAGGCACAGACCCTGCCAGCCTGGACAACAGCGGCCGCCCCACGGTGGTGCTGATCGGCCAGCAGCATGGTGACGAGCCCGCAGGCAGCGAAGCCTTGCTCGTCATCAGCAGCGAGCTGGCCCAGGGGCTGCTGGAGCCGCTGCTGGACCGCATCAACGTGGTGGTGGTGCCCCGCGCCAACCCCGATGGCGCCGAGGTCGGCACCCGTGTCACGGCCAATGGCACGGACATGAACCGTGACCACCTGCTGCTCAACACCCCCGAGGCCCGCGCACTGGCCCGGGTCATCAATGACTACCGTCCCATCCTGGTGGTGGATGCCCACGAATACACCGTGGTCGGCCGCTACCTGCAGAAGTTCAACGCCATCCAGCGCTACGACGCACTGCTGCAGTACACCACCACGGCCAATTACCCCGAGTTTCTGACCAAGGCCTCGCAGGAGTGGTACCACCAGCCCATGGTGGCCGCGCTCAAGGCCCAGGGCATCGCCAGCGACTGGTACTACACCACCTCGACCAACCTGGAAGACAAACGCGTCTCCATGGGCGGCACGCAGCCCGACACGGGGCGCAACGTCCATGGCCTCAAGAACACCGTCAGCCTGCTCATCGAGACACGCGGCGTGGGCATTGGCCGCATGCACATCCAGCGCCGTGTGCATTCACAGGTCACAGCCATCTCCAGCGCCCTGCGTAGCACGGCCGAGCGGGCCGCCAACCTGGAGCAGGTGCGCTCCTTTGTCGCCCGGGACGTGAGTGCCCAGGCCTGCCGTGATCAGGTAGTGGTCGAGGCGGCAGCCACCCCCACCCAGCGGGACCTGGACTTTCTGGACCCGGAGACCGGTGCAGACCGCACCATCCGCGTGGACTGGAACTCGTCGCTCACCCTGCGGACCACCAAGTCGCGCGCCCGACCCTGCGGGTACTGGCTGGCGGCGGGCTCCACAGCAGTCGTAGAGCGCCTGCGGCTGCTGGGCCTGCAAGTGATGCGTGTGGCCGAGCCCGGCGCCATGCTGGCTGAAACCTACCGGGAAACCGCGCGCGAAACCGGCGACCGCCAGGACGTGATTGGCACCATTGCCGGGGGCACCGGCATCGTGCGTGTCCAGGTGTCCACCGTGCGCAGCGCCGTGGATGCCCCGGCGGGCAGCTTCTATGTGCCGCTAAACCAGCCCCGCGCCAATCTGGCAGTGGCCGCGCTGGAGCCAGACACGCAGAACAGTTATTTCGCCAACCGGATGATCGAAGACCTGGGCCAATTGGCCCGCGTCATGGCAACACCCGCCTTGGTGTTTGAAGAAACCGAGTAATTCATAGACCGCGCCCAACGAAAGGGCGCGGCACCCTCGGCGGCTGCTGCCGCAGGGCAGATCGCCTTCCCTTCGCAGAGAGGGCCTGCGGTCACCGCAACGTGCAGGCGCCCCGGTGGCGGCGCGGGGTGTTTTGATGGCCGACATGGCCAGCCCGCTTTTTGGCGAGCCCGCCAGCCACTTGCGGGCCGATTCAGAACAGGTGCAAACACTCTGGGTGATCCCAGAAAACGCAACACCTTAATATTGCTACATATTTAGTAGCAATTAATCCTTTATGGTCGCGCGCAGAGCCCTTTTTTTGCTTGAATCACACCGGTCCATGCAAGGGCGCAGGGCCGGTGGAGCGCGCCTGCCGCGCCCGGGACCGCTCCAGCACATGGTGCGACATCAGCTGAGCCAGCGCATCTTCGGCCAGAAACACCACGGCGCCATCACACTCCTGCACCAGCCTGCGCGCCTCATCCTCGCTGTGGCTGCGCACGACGGTCTCGATGGCGGGATTCAACGTGACCGCCGTGGCAATGATCTGCCGCACGTTGAGAGAGTCGGGCGTGGCAATCACCAGCATGGCGGCGCGGGCGATGTGTGCCTGGATCAACACGGCGGGCTCCACCGCATCGCCGAACACGGCGGCAATGCCCTCCGCCCGCAGCGACTCCACCAGTTCACGGTTCTGCTCGGCCACCACAAACGGAATGTCGTGAGCGGCCAGGGCACTCGCCACGCGCCGCCCTACCCGGCCATACCCCACCAGCACCACCTGGCGGGCAAGATAGCGCGAATCCGTGCTCATCGGCAGCTCTGCCAGCGGGTCATCGCGCTGCTCCAGCC
>NZ_JBWKZU010000094.1:0-14044 GCF_059424825.1 Acidovorax sp. GW101-11A03
AGCTGGTAGACAACGCGCTGGACGCTGGCGCCACGCAAATCACCCTGCGCCTGTCGGCCGGGGGCGTGCGCCTGATCACCGTGGAAGACGACGGCGGCGGCATCCCACACGAAGAGCTGCCCGTGGCCCTGCGCCGCCACGCCACCAGCAAGATCACCAACCTGGACGACCTGGAAACCGTGGCCACCATGGGCTTTCGGGGCGAGGCGCTGGCGGCCATTGCCTCGGTGTCCGAGATGTCGCTGCTCTCGCGCCCCGCACACCAGGCCAGCGCCTTCTTGCTGGACGCCCGCAGTGGCGAACTGCGCCCCGCCGCGCGCAGCACCGGCACCACGGTGGAGGTGAAGGAGCTGTTCTTCTCCACCCCCGCGCGCCGCAAGTTCCTGAAGACCGACGCCACCGAGCTGGCGCACTGCATTGAATCGGTGCGCCGCCACGCGCTGGCGCGGCCCGACGTAGGTTTTGCCATCTGGCACGAAGGCAAGCTGGTGGAGCAATGGCGCGCCACCTTTGTGCCGGGCCGAGGTGATCCGCAGGACGCCCATGACGCGCTTGCCCGCCGCCTGTCGGACGTGCTGGGCGAAGACTTCGTGACCCAATCGGTCGCCGTGCAGCACCGCGTGGGCCCCGTCACCGTCACCGGCCGCGCAGGCCTGCCCGACGCCGCCCGCTCGCGCCCCGACCACCAGTATTGCTACGTCAATGGCCGCTTCGTGCGCGACAAGGTGCTCACCCACGCCGCGCGCAGCGCGTATGAAGACGTGCTGCACGGCCACAAACAGCCCATCTATGCGCTGTATGTCGAGATCGACCCGGCGCGCGTGGACGTGAACGTGCACCCCACCAAGATCGAGGTGCGCTTCAGAGACAGCCGCGAGGTGCACCAGGCCGTGCGCCACGCGGTAGAAAACGCGCTGGCCGCACCCCGTGCCGCCGCGCTGGCGGCAGCCAGTGCAGCAGCCCCTGCGCCCACGGTTGAAAATTTTGATAAAAAACAGGCCCTACCGCCCGCCTGGCAAGCCCAGGCAGCTATCAAATTTGAAGAACGTGGCCACCGCGTGCAAGACCTGCAGGCGCTGTGGGCGCCCAGTAGCAGTAGCAGTACCAGCAGCAGCAACGGCAGCAGTCCCGACCACGGAGCCCCCGCAGCACCGCCCGCCAGCATCGGCGGCCTGTGGGCGCCCTCCGCCCAGCCCTCCCAGCCTACCGAGCCCCAGGCAACGCCCGACGGCCCGCAGATCGCCCCCGAAGCCGCTGAAACCTTCTCCACACCCGACACCACCACCTGGCCCACCGGCCGCGACAGCACAACCGCCCACTGGCCCCTGGGCCGCGCCGTCGCACAGCTGCACGGCGTCTACATCCTGGCCGAAAACGCCCAGGGCATGGTCATCGTGGACATGCACGCCGCCCACGAACGCATCGTGTACGAACGCCTCAAGGCCCAGGTGGACAGCGGCGCCCGCATTGCCAGCCAGCCCCTCTTGATCCCCGCCACCTTCGCCGCCACCCCGCAAGAGGTGGCCACCGCCGAAGACTCCACCGAGGTGCTGGCCACGCTGGGCCTGGAGGTCGTGCCCTTCTCCCCCAAAACCCTGGCCGTGCGCGCCGTGCCCACCACCCTGGCCCAGGGCGACCCGGTGGAGCTGGCCCGCAGCGTGCTGGCCGAACTGGCCCAGCATGACGCCACCACCGTGGTGCAGCGCGCCCGCAATGAAATCCTGGGCACCATGGCCTGCCACGGCGCCGTGCGCGCCAACCGCAAGCTGACCATCGACGAGATGAACGCGCTGTTGCGGCAGATGGAAATGACGGACCGCAGCGACCAGTGCAACCACGGAAGGCCGACATGGCGGCAGCTCAGCATGAGGGAGCTGGACGCGCTGTTCCTACGGGGTCGTTAAGGCCAACCGTAGCCACAAAAAATCGGCCTCGCGGGCCGATGAACTACCTTCCAATCAAGCCCAAGGGCTGCCGCAACCGGCGCGCCCTCAGGCCAGTGCACCCGTGGAGCCGGCTTTGCCGGGCCACCGGGTGCGTCCCCCTCAGGGGGATGGCGCGCAGCGCCTCAGGGGTACTTCAATTGTCCCGTGCCGCCTTGGCCGTATCCGGGAAGTCGCTGAACACCCCATCCACCCCCAGGTTGTAGAACAGCTTGTACTCGGCCTTGGGGTCGCCCTTGAAGTCCGATGCCAGGCGGCGCGCTTCGTTGCGGAAGGTGTAGGGGTGCACCATCAGGCCTTCGGCGTGGGCGTTTTTCACCACGTCGGTGGGGGGCATCATCACGCGGTCGCGGTCGTCGATCTTGCCGTCGCCGTTCAGGTCGTCGGGCTTGCCGTCCTTGTTGGCGTCCACCTGCTTGGAGGGGATCAGGTACGGCTTCCAGGGGCCGATGCCGTCGGCGTAGGTCTTGACTTCCTTGAGGCCTGCGGGGGTGAGCAGGCTGGCAAAGGTGCGCTTGTCACCGGCCACGGCAAAGTCGTAGGGTTTGTCGTAGGGGGCCGTGAGGTCCATGCTGCCGTCGGCGTTCACGTCGTTGGCGTCCACCAGTTGCACCAGGCGGATCTGTGTCTTGGTGCGCAGGTACTTGAGGTTGGACACCTCGAACGACTGCACGATGACGGGTGAGGTCTTGCTGGTGTAGCCGTACTGCGCCAGCACGTCCAGCAGGCGGTCTTCCAGCTTCAGGCCCAGGTTGACGTGGTAGGTGGGGTGCTTGGTTTCGGGGTACACGCCCACGGTGCGGCCGGCCTTGGTGCCTTCGCTCTTGGCCAGGTCCAGCACTTCCTGCAGCGTGGGGATCTGGTACTTGCCGTTGTGCGACTGGTCGCGTTCGGCCATGGGCTGGATGGCGCGCAGGGTCTTGATTTCGGCCAGGGTGAAGTCCGAGGCGAACCAGCCTTCTTCTTCCACGCCGTCCACCATCTTCTTGGTCTTGCGGTTGGCAAACTCAGCGCGGGTGGACACATCGGTGGTGCCGGTGATGTTGGGCTCGTGGCGGGCGATCAGCACGCCGTCCTTGGTGGCCACCAGGTCGGGCTCGATGAAGTCGGCACCGAGCTCCACCGCACGCTTGTAGCTCTCCAGCGTGTGCTCGGGCAGGTAGCCGCTGGCACCACGGTGGCCAATCACCAGGGGCTTGTCGCCCTTCAATGTGGGGTAGGGGCTGTCGTCGCTGCCGCCGCAGGCTGCCAGCATGGCCGCCACGGCCAGAACTCCCCACTTCGCACCAGAAATGTGCATGCTCTTCTCCTCGTTGTGTTTAGAACCGCCGAACTGTGGGCCCGCCTTGTGACAAGGCCGTGACGCCCTTCTTGCCAACCGGTGACGGTTTATGCACCGCCACCAGATGCACCAATATGTGGCAAGTCATCCACCACATTCCCCACCATTGTGCAGAGACATCTGCATGAACGTATAACTTTTGAACATAATTCGATGTTGCAGCGCGCCATTGCCTGCTTTTTAGATACAGAAAGTCGTGAGCCAATGAAATACGAGTCCGCAGGCAGCTTCCTTTCCCATGTGGCACTTCGCAATCCGGGTCAGCCCGAATTCCTGCAGGCCGTCACCGAGGTCATGGAGAGCCTGTGGCCGTTCATTGCCGAACACCCCCGCTATGCCGAGCACGGGCTGCTGGAGCGGCTGGTGGAGCCCGAGCGCATCGTGATGTTCCGCGTGTCATGGGTGGACGACCACGGCACGGTGCAGGTCAACCGGGGCTACCGCATCCAGCACAGCATGGCGATTGGCCCGTTCAAGGGCGGTATCCGCTTCCACCCCTCGGTGAACCTGTCGGTGCTGAAGTTTCTGGCGTTCGAGCAGACCTTCAAGAACGCGCTGACCACACTGCCCATGGGCGGCGGCAAAGGCGGCAGCGACTTCGACCCCAAGGGCCGCAGCCCCGGTGAAGTCATGCGCTTCTGCCAGGCCTTTGTGTCTGAGCTGTTCCGCCACGTGGGCGCCGACACCGACGTGCCGGCAGGCGACATCGGCGTGGGTGGCCGCGAGGTGGGCTACATGGCGGGCATGATGAAAAAACTCAGCAACCGGGCGGACTGCGTGTTCACCGGCAAGGGCCTGTCGTTCGGCGGCTCGCTGATCCGCCCCGAGGCCACGGGCTACGGCACGGTGTACTTTGCGCAAGAAATGCTGCGCGCCAACGGCCGCTCGCTCGACGGCCTGCGCGTGTCGGTGTCGGGCTCGGGCAACGTGGCGCAGTACGCGGTGGAAAAGGCCCTGCAGCTGGGCGCCAAGGTGGTCACCGTGTCGGATTCGAGCGGCACCATCGTGGACGAGGACGGCTTCACGCCCGAGAAGCTCGCCATTCTGATGGATGTGAAGAACCACCACTACGGCCGCGTGAGCGACTACGCCGAGCGCACCGGCGTGCGGTTCGAGGCCGGTGTGCGCCCCTGGCATGTGCCGGTGGATGTGGCCCTGCCCTGCGCCACGCAGAACGAGCTGGACGCGCGCGACGCTGCCACCCTGATCAAAAACGGCGTGGTCTGCGTGGCCGAGGGGGCCAACATGCCCTCGACCATCGAGGCCGCCAAGGCGTTTGAAGCCGCTGGCGTGCTGTATGCCCCCGGCAAGGCCAGCAACGCGGGGGGCGTGGCCACCTCAGGCCTGGAAATGAGCCAGAACGCCGCCCGCCTGGCCTGGCCGCGCGAAGAGGTCGATGCACGCCTGCTGCAGATCATGCAGGGCATCCACGCCGCCTGCCTGCGCTATGGCAAACACGCCGACAGCCGCGTGAGCTATGTGGATGGCGCCAATATTGCAGGCTTTGTGAAGGTGGCCGACGCGATGCTGGCGCAGGGCGTGGTCTAGACCGCACCCAAAATCCCCCGCAGAAGAGGGGAAAAGGCAGGGGGTTGCCCCCCATTGGGCAACGTTATCAGCACAATGGGCACAGAGCGTGCATGCAGAAAGGACAGAACTTTCCGGCATTGCACCGCTCTGTCCTCTTCATGAAACGCACCCCTGCCCTGATTTCCCTGGCGCTGGCCATTGCCGTCCTGGCGGGCTGCGCCACCCTCGACGCCAAACAGCGCGAGTGGATCTTCCAGCCCAGCGACCGCAGCTGGGGTGGCGCCCCGTCCACCGAGGGCATGGAGGATGTCTGGATCGACTTCCAGTCCGACACCAGTGGCAAGGCCGAGCGCCTGCACGGACTGTGGCTGCCCCATGAGCGCAAGGATGCGCCCGTGCTGCTGTACCTGCACGGCGCACGCTGGAACGTGGCGGGCTCGTCCAACCGCATCCGGCGCATGCAGGAACTGGGGTTCTCGGTGCTGGCCATCGACTACCGGGGCTTTGGCCGCAGCAGCGCGGGCCTGCCGTCCGAGGCCACGGCCGCCGAAGACGCCCGCGCCGCCTGGGCCTGGCTGGCGCAGCACAAGCCGAACAAGCCCCGCTACATCTTTGGCCACTCGCTCGGCGGTGCGATTGCCATTGACCTGGCGCGCCAGGTGCAGGACGAGCAGGGCACCATCGTCGAAGGCACCTTCACCAGCATTCCTGAGGTGGTCAGCACCTTCAAGTGGGGCTGGCTGCCGGTGTCGGGGCTGATCACGCAGCGGTTTGAATCGGTGCGCAAGGTGGCAGAGATCGGCTCGCCCCTGCTGGTGGTGCATGGCAGCGAGGACAGCCTGATCCGGCCCAGCCTGGGCCGCAAGCTGTACGAGGCCGCCGCCGAGCCCAAGCGGTTTGTGCTGGTGGAAGGCGGCTCGCACCACAACACCAACGCCGTGGGCCAGAGCCTCTACCGCGAGGCCATGGTGGCGCTGTTCAAGCTGAAGTAAGCGCCCGGGCCAAAACCCAGGTGCTGCAACCTCAACGCAGAAACCTCAGCGCCGCACCGCCTGCGCCAGTGCCGCCCAGGCCTTGAGCGTGAGCGGGTGGGTGAAGCCCGCGCCCGCTACCGGGTGCGACGAGAGCTTGATCACCACCATCTCGGCGGCGGGGTTCACATGGATGAACTGGCCGTGGATGCCTGCGGCCTCCCAGGCGCCATCGGCGTTGTGCAGCACCCACCACTGGTTGCGGTAGCTGTAGCCGGGGCGAAAGGCCATGCCGCCCATCTTGAACTTCTCGCGGTCGCCGCCCTTGGCGGTGTCGTCGATCACGGCCTTGTCAAAAATCTTCTGGCCGTTGTAGCTGCCGCCCAGGCGCAGCATTTCGCCAAACCGCGCCAGGTCGCGCGCCGTGGCATTGAGCCCTGCGCCCTGCAGCGGCGTGCCCACGCTGTCCACCATCACATGGGCGTCCTCCTCCATGCCCAGCTTCTGCCAGACGTTGTCGCTCATCAGCTCGGCCCAGTGTTTGCCCGTGGCACGTGAAACGATCCAGCCCAGCACCTCGGAATGCACGGTGCGGTACACAAAACCTGCGCCGTGTTCGCCCTCCTTCTTCAGGGTTTTGAGGAAGTCATACACATTGGTCGGCCCCTGGTAGCCCGGCGGGCGCGGCAGCATGCCGCTGGACCAGCTGTAGCCAAAAATTTCGGTGGTGGGGTCGGTGTAGACCTCGCGGAAGCGCACGGCCCCCGTCATGTCCATCACCTCGCGCACCTTCATGTCGCCCCAGGCCGAGTCGGCCAGCTCGGGCACATATTTTGTGACCAGCGCATTGGGGTCGATCTTGCCCTCGTGCGCCAGCTGCGCAGCCATCAGGCCGGTAAACGACTTGGTGACCGAGAACAGCAGGTGCGGCGTGTGCGGCTTCATCTGGTTGTCGTAGCGCTCGTACACCACGCGGCCCTTGTGCATCACCACCAGCGCGTCCGTGTAGGTGCGGGTAAGCCACTGATCCACGGTGATGGGCTGGCCCTTGTCATCGTCAAACACCACGCTGCCCAGGGGCTTGGGGTCTGCAGGCAGGGGGGATGGTGCCGCGCTGCCCCGGCGGATGTTGTGTGTGGGCTGCAGCTCGCGCAGGTGCTGCAGCGCCCAGCGCATCTGGGGGTATTTGAAGGAATTGCTCAGGTCCACACGCTGCGCCCCCTCGGGCGGGAAGGTGGTCATGTAGCCCAGCTTGTCCAGTGTCACGCTCTCCGGCGCAGGCAGGGCAGGAGCCTGGGCCTGGGCGGCCAGGGCGGTGCCCACGGCAGCCAGCGCCAGCGCGCTGCGCAGCCGGGTGGCCACGGCAGGGCACCAGCCCTGGGGCTCCCGGGGGATTGTGGTCTTGTGCATGGGATGTTGTCTCCTGGTTTGTTGTGTTGTGTGTTGTTGTGCGGCTGCCTGGGCCCGGCCGACCGCACCAGCATGGTGCTGCGCCGCCGGCCCCGCCCCCTGTCACCCGCGCGACGCAGGTCACACACCAGTTCTCACCACCGCTCACAAGCCCCGCCCGGCGCGGCGCCCATGCCCCATCTGGTACCCTCAGACAGATATGTCTGCCCCCTCCGCCACCGCCCTGCCTGCGGCCCCCGCCCCTGTCTCGATCCATCCCGGCCTGGCCATTCTGGTGCTGGCCCTGCTGCTGTCCATCCAGCCCGTCACCACCGACCTGTACCTGCCCGCGCTGCCCGCACTCACCCGCAGCCTGGGCGCACCGCTGTCGGCGGCTCAGCTCACCCTGAGCGGCCTGCTGCTGGCGTTTGGCTGCTCGCAGATGGTGTGGGGTCCGCTGTCCGACCGGTTTGGCCGCCGCCCTGTGCTGCTGGCGGGCCTGACCATCTACACCGTGGCCTCGGTGGGCAGCGCGCTGGCGCCCAGCATGGCACTGCTCATCGTGTGGCGCATTGCCCAGGGCGCAGCCATGGGCGCGGTAGTGATGTGCGCGCGCGCCATCGTGCGCGACCTGTACACACCGCTCGAAGGTGCACGCGCCATGTCCAAGGCGCTCACCGGGCTGGGCATCGTGGCCTGCATCTGCGCGCCGATGGGCGGGCTGCTGAGCGAATGGCTGGGCTGGCGCGCCGCGCTGTCTGCCTTGACCGTGTACGCGGTCGTCACCCTGGCCCTGGTGGCCCTGCGCATGCCCGAGACGCTGGCACAGCGCAACCCGCAGGCCCTGCAACCCCGCGCGCTGGTGGGCACCTGGCTGCATGTGCTGAAGAGCCCCACCTTCTGGGCGTTTTCGCTGCAGACCACGGCCACCTATGGCGGGCTGTTCACGTTTCTGGCAGCGTCGTCGTTTGTCTATATCGACGTGCTGGGCCTCTCGCGCACGCAGTTCGGCTGGACCATGGCCTCGGCCTGCGCGGCCTACCTGGGCGGCACCTTTTTGTGCCGCCGCCTGCTGGCCCGCCACGGCCTGCAGCGCACGGTGGCCATTGCCGGGGGGCTGAGCGTGGCGGGCGGCACGCTGATGGCGCTGGTGGCCTGGATGGGCTGGCACCACCCCTTTGCCCTGTTGCTGCCGTTTTACCTGTTCATGGTGGGCCATGGCATCCATCAGCCCTGCGGGCAAAGCGGGGCGGTGGGGCCGTTTCCGCAAGCGGCGGGCGTGGCGTCGGCCCTCAACGGTTTCATGATGATGCTGGCGGCCTTTGCGATTGGCGGCTGGCTGGGCCAGCGGCTCGACGGCACGGTGTGGCCGCTGGTCAACGGCATCTGGTTCTGGTCGGTGGTGCTGGCCCTCATCTCGTGGACGCTGGTGCAGAAGTTTGGAGCCGCCCGTGACCGTGCCTGAGCCCCACAACGACCTGCCCCTGATCGCTCTGGCGGGCCCCACCGCATCCGGCAAAACCGCCGGTGCCCTGGCGCTGGCCGCCGTGCTGGGCAAACAAGGCCAGCCGGTCGAGATCATCAGCGTGGATTCGGCCCTGGTGTACCGGGGCATGGACATTGGCACCGCCAAGCCCACAGCGGATGAGCGCGCCGCCGTGCCCCACCACCTCATCGACATCCGCGACCCGCTGCAGGCCTACAGCGCCGCCGAGTTTGTGCAGGATGCCACCCGGCTCATCACCGAGATCCGCGCACGCGGCGCCCTGCCGCTGCTGGTGGGCGGCACCATGCTGTACTTCAAGGCGCTGTTCGACGGCATCGACGACATGCCTGCGGCCGACCCCGAGGTGCGCGCAAAGATCGAGGCCCAGGCCGCCGAACAGGGGTGGCCCGCGCTGCACGCCGAGCTGGCGCGCGTCGATCCGGTCACGGCGGCCCGCCTGGCGCCCGGCGACAGCCAGCGCATCCAGCGCGCGCTGGAGGTGTGGCAGGTGTCCGGCCAGCCTCTGTCGAGCTTTCACACTACAAAAAAAGGAGCTGGCAGCGCTTTACCAGCGGGCGCAAGCGCCCTTTTTTCCTTGGAACCCGACGACCGCGCCTGGCTGCACGACCGCATTGCCCAGCGTTTTGACGCCATGCTGGCCGGTGGCTTCATCGACGAGGTGCAGGCCCTGCGCGCACGCGGCGACCTGCACCCCGACCTGCCCTCCATGCGCTGCGTGGGTTACCGCCAGGTGTGGGACGAGCTGGACTTCATCGCCGCGCAAGCGCCCGGCCGCCCCATCAACATGGGCCTGCTGCGCGAACGCGGCATTGCCGCCACGCGCCAGCTGGCCAAGCGCCAGATCACCTGGCTGCGCGGCATGCCGCAGCGCCACACCATCGCCTGCGACCACCCCCACGCCGTGGCCCAACTGGTGCAGGCCGTGCTGCAGCGGCTGGCACAGCGCACCCCGTCATGACCCTGCTGCGCGTGGACGGCCTGGGCAAACACTACGGCAGCACGCCAGTGTTTGCCAACGTGCATTTCAGCGTGGCGCCCGGTGAATTTGTCGCCATCGTGGGCGACTCGGGCGTGGGCAAATCCACCCTGCTCAACTGCCTGGCGGGGCTGGACACCTGGGACACCGGCAGCATCACCCACGGCCGCACCGACCTGGGCCAACTGGACGACACCCAGCGCGCCCTGTGGCGCCGCGCGCATGTGGGTTTTGTGTTCCAGGCCTTCCACGTGCTGCCGCACCTGGACGTGGCGCAGAACGTGGCCCTGCCGCTGATGCTGCTAGGGCAAAGCGAGCCCGAGCGCGTGCAGCACATGCTGACCGCCGTGGGCCTGCAGGGCCTGGGCGCACGGCTGCCACAGCAGCTCAGCGGCGGCCAGCTGCAGCGCGTGGCCATTGCCCGCGCGCTGGTGCACCGCCCCGCCCTGCTGCTGGCCGACGAGCCCACCGGCAACCTCGACCCCACCACCGCCACCCGCGTGATGGACCTGCTGCTCGCGCAGACGCGCGAGCACGGCGCATCGCTGGTGCTGGTCACACATTCCGACGCCGCAGCCGCGCGGGCGGACCGGGTGCTGCGGCTCACGGCTGACGGCATCGCCCCGCACTGAAGGCGGCGGCCAGGCCCGCTGCGGCGCCGCTGTGACACAACAGCCGGGGTACACGGGTTGCCCCCGCGCACCCCGGATGTGGCAGTCCCACCAGGAACACAGCACCTTTGTATCCATTCGTGTTGTCCTCGGCATCCCCCAAACGTATGATTTGGAAGACTGCACGGCCCGATCGCCCCCGGAACGAGGACCCATGACCACGCTGCCGACATACGCCCCCAACGACATCGGAATGCCAGGCCTGATCCGCAGCGTCTATGACGCCGCACTGGACGCCCGGCGCTGGCAGGAGTTCCTCGCACGCTTTGCAGCCGAGTTCTCGTCGCAGGCCACGATGATCTTTGGCCAGGACTTTTCAGACGGTTCGGTGGAGGTGACGGGGGGCTCGACCTCGCTCGCGGCCCACCATGGGGTGGGTGACGACGCCATGGCGAGCTTTGCGGCCTATTACTGCCGCACCAATGTCTGGACGCAGGATGAGCGCATGCACCACGAGGGGCACATCGTCAACGGCTCCAAGTTCTATCCGGACAAACATTTGCCGCGCACCGAATGGCATTGCGACTGGCTGCATCCGCTCGACCTGTTCTACACGCTGGCTGCGGTGGTCGAAAAGCGCCGCCACCGCTCCTTCAACGTCACGGCCGTGCGCAGCAAGCGCTGCGGCCCCTACACGGCCGATGAGGAACTGCGGCTGCAATCGCTGGTGCCACACCTGCAGACGGCGTTTGCGCTGCACCGGCGCCTGCACCGCGCCGAGGCCCTGGCACACGCCTCGTTGTCAGTGATGGAAAGCCTGCCCATGGGCGTGGTGCTGCTGGGCGAAGGCGCCTGCCTGCTGCACGCCAATGGCCGCGCGCACTCACTGGCCCAGTCCAGCGGGCTGTTGCGCATCCATGAACGCGATGGCCTGCATGCCACGCAGCACGCAGACGACCAGCGACTGCAGGCCGCCATGCGGGCGGTGGTGTCCACACCCACCGGCGCGCCCATGCACGCGGGCACGGGCATGCGGCTGCGCAGCCTGACGGGCAGCGAGCTGCATGTGATGGTGGCGCCGCTGCCGCATTGGTCCGAACCCTTCGGCGCCCATGCCTGTGGCGCTGTCTTTATCAGCAACCCGGCCAGCGCGCTGCAGTCGCTCGAAGGCGTGCTGCGCAGCCTGTACGGCCTCACGCCCGCCGAAGCCCGCCTGGCCCAGGGGCTGGTCAATGGCTTGTCGCTGCAGGAGTATGCCGAGCAACAGTCGGTGTCCATTCACACCGTGCGCAGCCAGTTTCGCACCATCGCCACCAAGGCCGGCGTGGGGCGCCAGACCGATTTTGTGCGCGCCGTGCTCACCGGCCCCGCCATGCTGCGGCGGTCAGAGGTGGCGCTGGCCACGCCCTGACACACCAGCGGAGCCGGGGCCAGAGTGGTCAACGGCCCATCACTCGATATTCAGCCGCTGGGCCGCCTTGTTCACCTTCTTGGGCAGGTTCAGCGTCAACACGCCGTTGTCGTACTTGGCCTTGGCCTGGGCAGCGTCCACATCGGCGGGCAGCTGGAAGCTACGGGCCACGGCGCCGAAATAGCGCTCGCTGCGCAGCACCTTTTCGCCTTCGCGCTTCTCATCGTGCTGGCGCACCTCGGCGCGCAGGCTCACCACATTGCCTTCGAGCGAGACATGGATGTCCTCCTTGGCCACGCCGGGCACTTCGGCCTGCACGGTGTAGCCGCCTTCGGTCTCCTTCACATCCACCTTGATCTGGCTGGGCGACGGCAGGTTGTCGCCATGCAGCGGGCGCACGTAAAAGCCGGGGGCGATGTCCTTGAAAAAGTCGTCAAACAGACTGCCGCGGGTCACAAGAGAGTTCATGGTTTTGCTCCTGAAAAGGGGTTGGTACAAACAACCGGGCCTGCGCAGGAGGGCGGGCCCCTGAGAGGGTGCGAACAAAACCCTATACGCCTGTGCGCGGGGTTCATTCACACCTTCTGGCTCCAAGATAGGCGCAGCCTTTCGGCACTTCAAGAGGGTGCAAAACGCAAGGTTGATGTACCTCAAAGGCGCTGCAGCTGGCCCCTGCAGCCACAATGCAACCCATGCTCGCCCTGCTCCGCACCTTCTCCTGGCAAGACCTCCGCCACCACCCCTGGCGCAGCGCCGCAGCCGTGGCGGCCGTGATGCTGGGTGTAGCGCTGGCATTTGCGGTGCATGTGATCAATGCGTCTGCGCTGGACGAGTTTTCGCAGGCCGTGCGCGCCGTCAACGGCCAGCCCGACCTGGAACTGCGCGCCATGCAGGGCCCCCTGCCCGAGGCGCTGTACGAACGCCTGGCCACCGACCCGCAGGTGGCCCGCGCCAGCCCGCTGCTGGAGCTGTCGGCCGTGGTGCAGGCCGTGGATGCCACTGCCACTGCCACTGCCACTGCCACTGCCACTGCCACTGCCACTGCCACGCCCCACCCCACCCGCACCCCGCTGCGCGTGCTGGGTGCCGACGCGCTGCTGCTGCCCCCCATGGCCCCCGCGCTCATGCCGCGCCCGTGGGATGGTGCCGACCGCTTTGCGCTGTTCGCCCCGGCCACCGTGTTCCTCAACACCGCCGCGCTACAGGCCCTGGGCCTGCCCACCGGCGGCCCGCAAAGTGGCAGCCCGCCGCCCACCGTGCTGCTGATCACCGGCCTGCAGCAGCGCGTGCCGGTGCAGGTGGCAGGCACCGTGGCCGCCGGTGGCGCGCCGCTGGCGGTGATGGACATTGGCGCCGCGCAAGACCTGTTTGGCCGCCAGGGCGCGCTCACACGCATCGACCTGCAACTGCAGCCCGGCACCGACACCGCCGCCTGGCAGCGCACGCTGCGCGCCGAGCCCGGCTGGCCCGCCAACGCCGTGTTGGCGCAGCCGGGCGATGCGGCCCAGCGCATCAGCAACCTCTCGCGCGCGTACCGCGTCAACCTCACGGTGCTGGCGCTGGTGGCGCTGTTCACCGGGGCCTTTCTGGTGTTCTCGGTGCTGGCACTCAGCGTGGCGCAGCGCGGGCCGCAGTTTGCGCTGCTGGCGGTGCTGGGTGCCACACCGCGCCAACGCCTGCTGCTGGTGCTGGCCGAATCGGCCGCGCTGGGGCTGCTGGGCAGCCTGCTGGGCATCACCCTGGGCACCGCCCTGGCCGCCACCGCCTTGCAGCTGCTGGGCGGCGACCTGGGCGGTGGCTACTTTGCAGGCGTGCAGCCCGCGCTGCAGTGGAGCGCCCCCGCCGCGCTGGTCTACGGCGCGCTGGGCGTGGCCGCCGCACTGACGGGCGGCTGGTGGCCCGCCCGCGCCGCACAGCAGCTGCCCCCGGCGCAAACGCTGAAGGGCCTGGGCACCGCCGCCAGCCAGGCAGACCGGGGCACGCTGGGCCTGGTGCTGCTGGCGGGCGGCGCACTGCTGGCCCTGGCGCCCCCGGTGGGCGGCGTGCCGCTGGCGGCGTATGTGGCCATCGGCCTTTTGCTGGTGGGCGGCATTGCGCTGCTGCCCTGGGGCATGGCGCGGCTGCTGGCAGCCCTCCAGCCGCTGGCCGCGCGCCACACGCTGCCCCTGCTGGCGCTGGAGCGCGCACGCCGCATGCGCGGCAGCGCAGCCATTGCCGTGGGCGGCGTGGTCGCATCGCTCAGCCTGGCCGTGGCGCTGACGGTGATGGTGGCCAGCTTTCGCGGCTCAGTCACGCAGTGGCTGGACGCCGTGCTGCCGTCGCCGCTGTATGTGCGCTCCGCCCTCAGCACCAGCAGCACCACGG
>NZ_JBWKZU010000095.1:0-13818 GCF_059424825.1 Acidovorax sp. GW101-11A03
GGATGCACAGCGAGTGGTACGAAATCCCGCTGGCCACGCTGGCCGCGCTGGAGCGCTGCCGCCAGCGCGGCGGCCGCGTGGTGGCCGTGGGTACCACCACCGTGCGCACGCTGGAGTCGTGGGCGAAGACCGGCCAGGCCTCGGGCGACACCAACATCTTCATCACGCCGGGCTTTGCGTTCCAGGTGGTGGATGTGCTGATCACCAACTTCCACCTGCCCAAGAGCACGCTGATGATGCTGGTGAGCGCCTTTGCGGGCTACGCCCACATCATGGGCCTGTACCGGCACGCGATTGCGCAGCAGTACCGCTTCTTCAGCTACGGCGACGCGATGCTGCTGGAACGCGCACGCAGCACGCCGTGAGTCCCCCCGGCCCTGCGTTGTCCACCAGCCCTGCCGCCCGCCGGCGTGCGGCGCTGGCAGGCATCGCGCTGGCCGTGGTGGCCTGCGCGTTCTTTGCGCTGCTGGACACCGCCAGCAAGCTGGTCAGCGCGAGCGTGCCCATCGTCATGGCGCTGTGGATGCGCTATGTGTTCCAGTCGCTGCTGACCACGGCCTTTGTGCTGCAGCGCACGGGGCGCTCGGCGCTGCGCACCACGCAGCCCCGCTTCCAGGCCCTGCGCGGCGCGCTGTTTGCCATGACCAGCCTGTTCGGCTTCATCAGCCTCACGGCCCTGCCGCTGGCAGAGTTCACGGCCATTGTGGCCACCGTGCCGCTGTGTGTGACGGTGGTGGCGGCCCTGTGGCTGCACCAGCCTGTGAGCCCTTTGCGCTGGCTGCTGGTGGTGACCGGTCTGGCGGGCACGCTGGCCATCATCCGGCCTGGCGGCGAGGCCTTCACCTGGGCGCTGCTGTGGCCGCTGTGCATGCTGGCCGCAGGCACGGGCTACCAGGTGCTCAGCAGCAAGATGGCGGGCCAGGAGAGCCCGGCCACCACACAGCTCTACACCAGCTGGATCGCCACCGCGCTGGTGTCGCTGGGTGTGCCGTTTTTCTGGCAGACCGTGAGCGACCCGTGGCTGTGGGCAGGCATGTTCACCATGGGCCTGTCGAGCGCGGTGGGGCACATGCTGCTGCTCAACGCCTATGCGCGCACCACGCCCGTCGTCATTGCGCCGTTCTTGTATTCACAGATTGGCTTTGCGATGCTGGCGGGCTGGCTGGTGTACCGCCATGTGCCCGATGCCTGGTCGATGGCGGGCATTGCGGCCATCGTGCTCAGCGGCGCGGCCAGCGCGTGGCTGACCGTGCGCGAGACACGGTAGGCGCCACTTTTTCAAGAAAAAACAGGGCTCTGCGCGCGACCACAAAGCGCGAATAGCTCCTGTTTTTGTAGCATCCAGCTCAGTACGCCACGGCGTGCCCGTCCTTGCGCGGGTCGGAGCCTGCGATGTAGCTGTTGCCGTTCCTCAGCACCAGCTGCGCGCCGCCAAAGGCGAACACGCCATTGCCCTCTTCCACCGTCACCTCGTGCCCGCGCGCGTGCAGCGCGGCGACCACCGCGGGGTCAAAGCCCGGCTCCACGGCCACGCCCTTGCCACCCGTCACGCGCCAGCGGGGCGCATCGGCCGCCGCCTGCGGGTTCTGGCCGTAGCGCAGCACGCGCAGTGCCATCTGCGTGTGGCCCTGGCTTTGCATGGGGCCGCCCATCACGCCAAACGCCATCTGCGGCGTGCCGTCGGCATGCATGGCAAAGGCCGGGATGATGGTGTGCGAGGGGCGCTTGCGCGGCGCCACCTGGTTGGCGTGGCCCGGGATCAGGTTGAAGCCATGGCCCCGGTTCTGCAGGCTGATACCGGTGCCCGGCACCACCACCCCCGAGCCAAAACCCATGTAGTTGGACTGGATGAACGAAACCATCATGCCGGACGCGTCTGCCGCCGCCAGGTACACCGTGCCGCCGGGGCGCGGCGCGCCGTGGCCGGGGTCGCCCGCGTGCGCGGGGTCGATGAGCTGGGCGCGGCCTGCGAGGTAGGTCGCGTCCAGCAGGTGCTGGGGCGCCACGGCCTGCATGGCGTCGATGTCGGCGTTGTACTGGTGCAGGTCGGCCAGCGCGAGTTTCATGGCCTCGATGCTGGCGTGAACGGTCTCCACGCTGTCGAGCGGATGCTTGCCAATGCCATGCGCGTCCAGCATGCCCAGCGCCATCAGCGCGGCAATGCCCTGGCCGTTGGGCGGGATCTCATGGATCACCGAATCGCCAAAGCGCTGCTGGATGGTGCCCACCCAGTCCGCCTGGTGCGCGGCCAGGTCGGCCAGCGTCATCGCGCCGCCGTTGGCTTGGGAATGGGCTGCGATGCGCTCGGCGATCACACCCCGGTAGAAGGCCTCGCCCTCGGTCTCGGCAATCAGCTCCAGCGTGCGCGCGTGGGCTTCGCTGCGAAAGACTTCGCCCGCCCGGGGCACGCGGCCGCCCAGGTACTCGGGCATGAAGCACTCGGCAAAACCCGGCTGCGTGCCCAGCTTGGCCGCACCCAGCGCCCACAGGTGGGCGATGGTGGGCGACACGGGAAAGCCGTTGCGCGCGTAGTCGATGGCGGGCTGCGCCAGCTGCGCAAACGGCAGCTTGCCCAGGCGCTTGGACAGCGCCACCCAGGCCGACACGGCGCCGGGCACGGTGACGGCGTTCCAGCCGGTTTCAGGGATGCCGCCGAGCTTCTCGAAGTATTCAGGCGTCCACGCCGCAGGCGAGCGGCCGGAGGCGTTGAGGCCGTGCAGCTCCTTGCCGTCCCACACGATGGCAAACCCGTCGCTGCCCAGGCCACAGCCCGTGGGCTCCACCACCGTGAGCGCCATGGCGGCGGCAATGGCAGCGTCCACCGCGTTGCCACCCGCCAGCAGCATGCGCAGACCCGCTTGCGCGGCCAGCGGCTGCGAGGTGGAGACGACATTGCGCCCCATGACCGCGCTGCGGTGGGAGGCGTAAGGAAGGGTCCAGTCGAGGGATGGGGTGTTCATAGCGTTCTGACTCTGTTGCTAACAAGGTGTCGCGGTGCGTGAAACTGGCTCGGCGCAGAGCAAGAGATGCCGAGGAAGGGCAGCCCCGCACCGAGGGCGTCATCCCCCTCGGGGGAAGGCGCCGAAGGCGACACAGGGGGTCAATCAATCCACGGAAATCTTGTGCTGCCGGATCACGGTGGCCCAGCGGTTGCTGTCCGCCTGCACCATGGCACCAAACTGTGCGGGAGTGCGCGCCGCCGCAGGCTCCACGCCCAGCTTGGCCAGGCTCTCGGCCACTTCAGGCGCCTGCACGGCTTTGGCAAAGGCCTTGTGCACTTTCTCGACCAGCGCAGGCGGCGCGCCTGCTGGCAGGTACACACCAAACCAGGTCACCGACGAATAGCCGGGCAGGCCAGATTCGGCCAGCGTGGGCAGCTCGGGCGCCAGGGTGGTGCGCTTTTCGCTGGTCACCGCGATGGCGCGCAGGCGTCCGGCCTTGGCATGGGGCATGCCGGTGGGCAGCGAGTCAAACAGCACATGCGTCTGCCCGGCAATCAAATCGGGGATGGCCAGCGCCGTGCCCTTGTAGGGGATGTGCGTCATCTCCACACCCGCCTGGGCGCTGAAGGCCGCCGTGTTCAGGTGCACGATGGTGCCGTTGCCGCTGGTGGCGTAGTTGAGCTTGCCGGGGTGGGCCTTGGCATACGCAATCAGCTCGCCCACGGTCTTGACTGGAAGCGAGTTGGTGACCAGCAGCACGCTGGGCGCGTCGGCCACATGGGCCACGGGCACAAAGTCCTTGCGCGGGTCGTAGGCCAGCTTGGGCATCAGGTGCGGCGAGATGGCGTGCGTGCTGCTGGTGGTCAGCAGCAGCGTGTAGCCGTCGGGTGCGGCCTTGGCCGCCTCGGCCGTGCCCAGGGTGCCGCCCGCGCCGGGCTTGTTGTCCACCACCAGCTGCTGGCCCAGGTCGGCCGCCACACGCTGGGTGACCACGCGGGCCACCAGGTCGGTCGCGCCGCTGGCCGGGAATGGCACGATCACTCGCACGGGCCGGTCCGGCCAGTTGGCCTGCGCATGCGCCGCCGCCGACACCACCAACAGGCCCGCCAGGCCCCAGACACCACGGCCCCAGGAAAGTAGACGCATACGCAGCACTCCAGCCAAGAAGTTGAACAACACACACAAAGAGTGGGCCATCTTAGGAATCTGCGCCTTGCTTGACCACCAGCATTTCGGCAAACTGCTTTGCCAAAGCGGCAAACCGGCGCATACTGCGGCCTCGTTTGGAGACCCCGCCCCCGATGCGCGCCCACCTGCTGCAAGACACCACGCTGCGCTACTTCCTGGAAGTGGCGCAGAGAGGATCGCTCACCGAGGCGTCGGCTCGCCTGCATGTGGCCGCCTCGGCGCTGAGCCGCCAGATCGCCGGGCTGGAGGCACAGCTGGGCACGCCGCTGTTCGAGCGCCACCCGCGCGGCATGGTGCTCACGGCGGCGGGCGAGATCCTGGCCGTGCATGCGCGCCGCACGGTGCTGGACGCCGAGCGTGCGCTGGGCGAGATCGGCGCACTGCAGGGCCTGCGCGCCGGGCAGGTGCGGCTGGCCACCTCCGACGCGTTTGCCAACGAGCTGGTGCCGCGCCTGTGTGTGGAGTTTCAGCGCACCCACACCGGCATCCAGTTCAGCGTGATCGCGCTGCCCACCGCCCAGGTGCCCGACGCGGTGCGCAGCGGCGCGGCCGACATCGGCCTGTGCTTCAGCCGGTCGCCCCACAAGGACATCGAGGTGGCCTACCGCCAGACCGCGCCCGTGCTGGCCCTGCTCCCGCCCGGCCACCCGCTGGCGGGCGCTGGCAGCGTCACGCTGGCGCAAATGGCCGAATACCCGCTGGCGCTTCCCCCGGCCGAAACCACGGTGCGCCAGATGATCGACATCGTCTGCAGCCGCCAGGGCCTGCAGCTCAGCGCCGTGCTCATCAGCAACCACGCCAAGACGGTGCTCAACTTCGTGGCGCATGGCGGCGGGCTGTCGGTGGCCAGCGAGATCGCGGCGCGCCACCTGGTGGCGGCGGGCGCCATCGTGGCCCTGCCCATCAGCGATGCGGGCATGGACCTGCGCGACCTGGAGGTGCAGACCCTGGCAGGCCGCAGCCTGCCGGTGGCCGTGCAGGCATTCATGGATTTGCTCAAGGAGCGGTTGCCGGGGCCCTGGTAGCCCCGGATGACTCCCCCCAGGGCTCAGTACCCGTGTTCCGCGCGGAACGCGCGCGCCTTGCCAAAGTGCCCGTTGCCGATGAAGGGCACAGGCGGGCGTAGCGCCGACAGGGGCGAGGGGTGGTTGGAGGTGAGCACCAGATGCCCCCGGTCCTGCGGGATGAAGGCGCGCTTGGACTGCGCGTGAGAGCCCCAGAGCATGAACACCACCGGGCGCGGGCCTTCGGCCACATGGCGGATCACGGCATCGGTCAGCGCCTCCCAGCCCTTGCCCGCGTGGCTGGCGGGTTGGCCCTCTTCCACCGTGAGGCCGGTGTTGAGCAGCAGCACGCCGTTCTGGGCCCACTTCACCAGGCTGCCGCCCGGCGTGGGAAAGGGCGGGAACGGAACGCCCAGGTCGCGCTGCATTTCCTTGAAGATGTTCTGCAGCGAGGGCGGCAGGCGCACGCCGGGCGCCACAGAAAACGCCAGCCCCTCGGCCTGGCCCCGGCCGTGGTACGGGTCCTGGCCCAGGATGACCACGCGCACGGCGTCGGGCGGCGTCAGCTCCAGCGCACGCAGCGGCTGGGGCGGGAAGATCACCGCACCGGCACCCAGCCGATCCTGCAGAAAACCCTGCAGCGCCTGGCCCCGTGCGCCCGCAAAGAAGGCGTCCACCAGGGGTTGCCACCCGGGCGCCACGGGCCAGTGGGCCGGGTCCGCACTCTGGAGCTGGGTGGATGTCTGCACGGGTGAATTCATGGTCAAAATGGCCTTCTGCGCGCTACAGGAAAGCGCAAGCAGCTATCAAAACAATAGTACTCAATCCCCTCAGGCAAACAGCTTGGCAAGCGCCAGGCCCGGGTCATCAGCCCGCATGAAGGCCTCGCCCACCAGGAAGGCGTGCACGCCTGCATCGCGCATGGTCTTCACATCGGCAGGCTTGAGGATGCCCGACTCGGTCACCAGCAAGCGGTCCGCAGGCACATCCTTGAGCATGCCCAGGGTGGTGTCCAGCGTGACTTCAAACGTGCGCAGGTTGCGGTTGTTGATGCCCACCAGCGGGGTCTTGAGCTTGAGCGCGCGTTCCAGTTCGGCGCGGTCATGCACCTCCACCAGCACGGCCATGTCCAGGCTTCGCGCAATGGCCTCGAAGTCGGCCATCTGCGCGTCATCCAGGCAGGCGGCGATCAGCAGGATGGCGTCGGCGCCCATGGCCCGCGATTCGTAGATCTGGTACGCATCGACCATGAAATCCTTGCGCAGCACGGGCAGCAGAGTGCTGGCGCGGGCTTGCTTCAGGTAGTCGGGCTGGCCCTGGAAGAACTGCCGGTCGGTCAGCACCGACAGGCAAGCCGCGCTGACCTTGCCGTCGCCTTCCATGTAGCTCTGGGCGATGTCGGCGGGCTCGAAGTTGGCACGCAGCACGCCCTTGCTGGGGCTGGCCTTCTTGACCTCGGCAATCACGGCCGCCTGGCCCTTGGCGATCTTGGCGCGCAGCGCGCCTTCAAAGTCGCGCGTGAGCACGCGGCTCTCGGCATCGGCGCGCATGGCGTCAAAAGGCAGGCGCTTTTTGGCGGCGGCCACTTCTTCGTGCTTGACGGCCACGATCTTGTTGAGGATGTCACTCATGGGAAAACCTGGTTGGTTGTTGGGGTCACGCGGCAGCGCCGGCCAGCGCGTGCGTGCGCGTGACCATCTGCTCCAGCTTGGCCAGCGCCGCGCCCGATGCGATGGCGGCACGCGCCTTGGCCAGCCCTGCGGGCACCGAATCAACCACATTGGCCGCATACAGCGCCACACCGGCGTTCAGGCAGACGATGTCTTGTGCGGCCCCGGGCTCGCCCTTGAGCACGCCGATCAGCATCTCGCGCGACTGCTCGGGCGTTTCGACCTTGAGCGCGCGGTTGCTGGCCATGGACAGGCCGAAGTCCTCAGGGTGGATTTCGTACTCGGTGATCTGGCCGTTTTTCAGCTCGCCCACCAGCGTGGCGGCACCCAGGCTCACTTCGTCCATGCCGTCGCGGCCATAGACCACCAGGGCATGCTCGGCGCCCAGGCGCTGCAGCGCACGCACCTGAATACCAACGAGGTCGGGGTGGAACACGCCCATCAGGATGTTGGGGGCGCCGGCCGGGTTGGTGAGCGGGCCCAGGATATTGAAGATGGTGCGCACGCCCAGTTCCTTGCGCACCGGGGCCACGTTCTTCATGGCGGGGTGGTGGTTGGGCGCGAACATGAAGCCGATGCCGACTTCAGCAATGCACTGGGCGATCTGCTCGGGTTTGAGGTTGATATGGATGCCCAGGGCTTCCATCACGTCGGCGCTGCCGCTTTTGCTCGACACGCCGCGCCCGCCGTGTTTGCTGACCTTGGCGCCTGCGGCGGCGGCCACAAACATCGAGCAGGTGGAGATGTTGAAGGTGTTGGCTCCATCCCCGCCCGTGCCCACGATGTCCACGAGGTGCGTGCTGTCAGGCACGTGGACCTTGGTGGAGAACTCGCGCATTACCTGGGCTGCGGCGGTGATTTCGCCGATGGTTTCCTTCTTTACGCGCAGGCCGGTGATGATGGCCGCTGTCATGAGGGGCGAGAGCTCGCCTTTCATGATGAGCCGCATCAGGTGCAGCATCTCGTCGTGGAAGATTTCGCGGTGCTCGATGGTGCGCTGCAGCGCTTCCTGGGGGGTGATGGGCATGACGGTGTCTCCTGGGGTGGCGGTCAGGCCGCCGGTTGATCAGTAAAGGCCAGCTTGAGTCCGAAGCCAATGAACATGGCGCCCGCCACGCGGTCCAGCCAGTGCATGCCACGCTGGATGGCCGTGGCACGGCGCGCCATCCACGATGCAGCCAGCGCCCAGCCCATGTTGACAGGGATGGCGTTGAGGTTGAACAGCACGCCCAGCAGCACAAAGGCCAGCGCCTTGTTGTCGGTGCCCGGCGCGATGAACTGCGGCACAAAGGCCAGGAAGAAGATGGCGACCTTGGGATTGAGCACATTGGTCCAGAAGCCGCCGAGGAACACCTTGCGAAGTGACGTGTGCTGCACAGGGGCGGCCTGCGCCGCCGCCAGCGCGGCCGTGTTCCCATTGTCGGCACCGGGTTTGGAGAGCAGCATGCGCACGCCCATCCACATCAGGTACGCCGCGCCGATCCACTTGAGCACCGTGAACGCCGTGGCCGAGGTGGCCAGCAGCGCGCCCACGCCCACGGCGGCCGCAAAGATGTGCACGAAACACCCGGCCGTGATGCCCAGCCCCGCCACGATGCCCGCGCGGGTGCCGGAACGCAGCGCGTTGGTCACGATGTAGAGCACATCGGGCCCGGGCGTGAGATTGAGCAGCCAGCCGGCCGCAACGAACATGAGCAGTTGATGAAGTTCGGGCATGGGGGTGTCTACCAGCGTCGGTCAGGTTCCAGGCGGTGCAGGAAGGTCGTCAGCGAATCGCGCGGGGGCTGCACCGCATGCGCGGCCAGGATGCGCCCCGCCGCCCCCCGGTGGTAGGTGCCATGCACGACGAGGTGGTTCAGGATCTCGCTGCGCGACATGCGCCCGGTGTCGCCGTCGGTGAAGCGGAATGCCACCGGCTCAGCCAGTTGCGCATCATCCAGCCCGCCCACGTACTGCAGATACCAGTCGTCCGACGCGCGCACAGCATCGCTCAGGGTGGCCAGCTCCGGCGTTGCATCGGTGTTGGTGGCCCGGTAGGTGGTCTGGGGCAGGCCCTGCAGGTGGCTGGCAAAGATGCGGTCCACCACGTAGGTGTGGTTCAGGATGCGCACAAACAGCCGGTAGTCGTCGGCAGGCAATGCGCCCTGCGATGCCGCGCCCAGTGCCAGCAGCTCCTGGTTGGCCCACCGCTTGTACTGAAAGAGCTGGGCCAGGCCCTGAGAGGCCGTCATGCGCGCTGCTCCAGAAAGTTCTTGAGCATGGCGTGGCCGTGTTCGGTGAGGATGCTTTCGGGGTGGAACTGCACGCCTTCGATGGGCAGTGTCTTGTGGCGCACGCCCATGATCTCGCCGTCGTCGGTCCAGGCCGTCACCTCCAGCACCTCGGGGCAGGTGGCGCGCTCGATGGCCAGGGAGTGGTAGCGGTTGACAGTGAACTTCTCCGGCAACCCCGCGAACACGCCCTTTTGGGTGGTGGTGATGACGCTGGTCTTGCCGTGCATCAGCTCCTGCGCGCGGACGATGTTGCCGCCGAAGGCCGCGCCAATGCTCTGATGCCCCAGGCACACACCCAGGATGGGCAGCTTGCCCGCAAAGTGCTGGATCGCGGCGACCGAGATGCCGGCCTCGGCGGGCGAGCACGGGCCGGGCGAGATGACCAGGCGGTCGAGTTGCCCGGCATTCAGGCGCGCCTCGATCTCGGCCACGGTGATCTCGTCGTTGCGGAACACCTCCACCTCGGCGCCCAGTTCACCAAAGTACTGGACGATGTTGTAGGTGAAGCTGTCGTAGTTATCGACCATCAAGAGTTTTGTCATGCGGCGCTCCCGGCAGTGGCGGGCTCGCGCAGGCGGGCGAACTCGCGGTGTTCATAGGCAATGCAGGCCTCCATGAGGCTGCGGTAGATGGCTTCCATCACGTCGGCATCGCCGCCTTCGGCCTGGGCGCGCTCGCGCACGCGGGCCACGATGGCTTCGATGCGCGCTTCGTCGCGCACCTGCTCCACACCTTGCTTGATGCGCGCGGCCTGGGTCATGTAGCCCACGCGCTCGACCAGCAGGGGCACCAGCACGTCGTCCAGCGCGTTCACTTCGCGGCGCACGTCCTGCATGGTGGTGCAGGGTTTGACCTTCTCGATGGCTTTGGGGGTGTGGGTCGTCATTCCAGCCCCTCCTCGACCAACTCGGCGGCGCGCAGCAGCGCGCGGGCCTTGTGTTCGGTCTCTTTCCACTCCAGTTCAGGCACCGAATCGGCCACCACACCCGCAGCCGCCTGCACATAGAGCGTGCCGTTCTTGATGATGCCGGTGCGGATGGCAATGGCCACGTCCATGTCGCCCGCGTAGCTCAGGTAGCCACAGGCGCCACCATACAGACCGCGCTTGGTGGGCTCCAGCTGGTCGATGAGCTCCATCGCGTGCACCTTGGGCGCGCCCGTCAGCGTGCCTGCGGGGAAGGTGGCCTTGAGCACGTCCATGCTGGTCATGCCATCGTTCAGGATGCCTTCCACGTTGCTCACGATGTGCATCACGTGGCTGTAGCGCTCCACCGCGAAGGCTTCGGTCACCTTCACGGTGCCGGTCTTGGCGATGCGGCCGATGTCGTTGCGCGCCAGGTCGATTAGCATCACGTGCTCGGCTCGCTCCTTGGGGTCGTTGATGAGCTCGACCTCGGTGGCCTTGTCCTTCTCGGGCGTGGCGCCGCGCGGACGGGTGCCTGCCAGGGGGCGGATGGTGACCTTGGTGCCTTCTTCGGTTTTCTCCTGGCGCACCAGGATCTCGGGGCTCGCGCCCACCACATGGAAGTCGCCGAAGTCGTAGAAGTACATGTACGGCGAGGGGTTCAGCGAACGCAGCGCGCGGTACAGCGACAGGGGCGACTCGGTGTAGCGCTTGTGGATGCGCTGGCCCACCTGCACCTGCATGAAGTCACCGGCGGCGATCAACTCCTTGGCGCGGTGCACGGCGGCCAGATAGTCGGCCTTGGCAAAGTCGCGCTGGGCGGGGTGGCTTTCGGTGGCCTTCACAACAGGCGCGCTCACCGAATACTTGAGCTGCTCTTTCAGCTCGCGCAGGCGCTTCTTGGCGCGGGTGTAGGCCTCGGGCTGGGCCGGGTCGGCATACACGATGAGGTAGAGCTTGCCCGAGAGGTTGTCGATGACCGCCAGCTCCTCGCACTGCAGCAGCAGGATGTCGGGGCAGCCCAGGGTGTCGGGCGGGCAGGTGGTTTCGAGCTTTTTCTCGATGTAGCGCACCGCGTCATAGCCAAAGTAGCCCGCCAGGCCGCCGCAAAAACGCGGCAGGCCGGGGCGCAGGGCCACCTTGAAACGCTTTTGGTAATCGGCGATGAAGTCGAGCGGATTGCCCTGGGCGGTCTCGACCACCTGGCCGTCCGTCACGACCTCGGTTTTGGCCTGCGCCCCAAAGCCGCTGGCCCGCAGCAGCGTGCGCGCAGGCAGGCCAATGAAGCTGTAGCGCCCGAAGCGCTCGCCGCCCACCACGGATTCGAGCAGGAAGCTGTGCTTGCCGCCGTCCTTGGTGTGCGCCAGCTTCAGGTAAAGCGAGAGCGGGGTTTCCAGGTCCGCAAATGCCTCGACCATGAGCGGGATGCGGTTGTAGCCTTCGCTGGCCAAGCTTTTGAATTCAAGTTCTGTGATCACGGGGAGAGCTCCCAGCAGTCGCAGCGCGTGTCCCTGTGCAATAAAAAGGGGCGCTGCGGTCCATTCAATCGGCCTCACCGCATCGGGGTGGAGGCCACGGGTGCACGCTGGGGCGACGTCGGCCCAGGTGCCATCAGGCGTTCAAAGCGACAGGCTGACGCCAGGGCCAGGCTCCCCGGTCGCTGCAACCTGTGATGAACACGTGGTGAATGAACATGGGCCAAAGTGTAGCAAAGCTTTTTTGGCGGCCCGATTTGACGGGCCGCAAGGCCGAGATCGCACAACCGCTCGAAAACCCTGTTGCGGGCGGCAGGGAGC
The DNA here is from genome assembly GCF_059424825.1 of Acidovorax sp. GW101-11A03. Classification (NCBI taxonomy): domain Bacteria; kingdom Pseudomonadati; phylum Pseudomonadota; class Betaproteobacteria; order Burkholderiales; family Comamonadaceae; genus Acidovorax; species Acidovorax sp. GW101-11A03. The sequence continues at coordinate 11,778 of NZ_JBWKZU010000095.1, forward strand.
GCTGCAACAATTAGAAACGAACGACCGTTCTTTTTTAGGAGCTGTGCATGAACTTTCTCCAGCGATGCGCTTTGGTGGCCGGAGCCTGCCTGCTGGCGGCCACCGCTGCCGCCCAGCCCATCACCGTGTCCGATGTGAAATACGAAGAGACCGCCAGCCTGAGTGGCAGCACCCTGCAGCTCAACGGCGCGGGCGTGCGCTACAAGGCCGTGTTCAAGGTCTACACGGCGGGCCTGTACCTGGAGAAGAAGGCGCACACGCCCCAGGACATCGCGGCCCTCAAGGGCCCCAAGCGCATGAGCATCACCATGCTGCGCGAGATCGACTCCACCGAGCTGGGCAAGCTGTTTTCGCGCGGCATGGAGGACAACATGGACCGCGCGGCATTTTCCAAGCTGATCCCCGGCGTGATGCGCATGAGCCAGATCTTCTCGGACCACAAGAAGCTCGTCGCAGGTGACCAGTTCCAGATCGACTGGATTCCCGGCACGGGCACGGTGATCACCGTCAAGGGCAAGCCACAGGGTGAGCCCTTCAAGGAGCCGGAGTTCTTCAACGCGCTGATGGGCATCTGGCTGGGCAACACCCCCGCCGACTGGAAGCTCAAGGACGCCCTGCTGGGCAAACCCGCATAAAGCACGCCCAGTACCCCGCCAGGACACCCAGCTACGGACAAACCCCCAGGTCTGCGGCCCCCTGGCTGTCACCCGCCCGACACCAGCCAGCCGGGCCGGGGCGTACGCTGAGACCTGTCCGCAAACCTCTTTTTTCTCGCAGCCCGCCATTCATTTCTCCTTTTCTGCCCACCGCAGCGCAGCCGCCAGCACCGGCTTGCAAAACGTGGGCTGAATCGCCCTCGCCCCTTGCCCCAAGCCCCTCCCGCGCCTGACATGACCATGAAACTCAGCAACCTCTCCGTCGGCCTGCGCCTGGGCGCATCCTTTGGCGCCATTCTGCTCATCACCACCCTTATTGCGGCCACCGGCATGTGGCGCATTGCCAGCCTGCAAAACGCCAGCGAACGTGTGGCCACCCACGAGATCGAGCAACAGACGCTGGTGGAAGACTGGGCCTCGGACATCCGCCTGAACTGGGTGCGCACCGAGGCCTTCCTCAAGGCCATCGACCGCGACTACATGGACAAGCTCACGGCCGACACCCAGGCCACCGCCACGGGCATGGAGGCCAAGGTCAAGCGCATCGAGGCCCTGGTGCAGGGCGAGCAGGCGCGGGGCCTGCTGGCCGCCATTGCCACGGCCCGCCAGGCCTACAACGACAAGCTCGCAGAAATCCGCGAACTGCACCGGGGCGGCGAACCCAATGTGCCCGCCATGGTGGACAAGGACCTGCGCCCGCTGGCCGACAAATACCTGAAGTCGCTGGATGACCTGCGCCGTGCCATGGGCACCCAGCTCGCCGAAAGCCAGGCCGACACCTCGGCACTGGCCAAGGCCAGCCAGGTGCTGCTGGGCGTGGGCACGCTGATTGCCGTGGCGCTGGGTGCGCTGCTGGCCTTCACCGTCACGCGCTCCATCGTGCGCCCTGTGCAGCTGGGCAAAGAAGCCGCAGAAAACATCGCCGACGGCGACCTGACCCACCCCATCGAAACCAACGGCAGCGACGAAACCGGGCAACTGCTGCAGGCGCTGGCCACCATGCAGTCGCGCCTGGCCTCCATCGTGGGCAACGTGCGCCACAACGCCGAAGGCGTGGCCACTGCCAGCACCGAGATCGCCTCGGGCAACAACGACCTCTCAGCCCGCACCGAGCAACAGGCCAGCGCGCTGCAGCAGACGGCCGCGTCGATGGAGCAACTGGGCTCCACCGTGCGCCAGAACGCCGACAACGCGCGCCAGGCCAACCAGCTGGCCATGAGCGCTTCGACTGTCGCCCAGCAGGGCGGCGATGTGGTGGCCGAAGTGGTGGACACCATGAAGGGTATCAACGACAGCAGCAAGAAGATTGCCGACATCATCAGCGTGATCGACGGCATTGCCTTCCAGACCAACATCCTGGCGCTGAATGCGGCCGTGGAAGCCGC